>NZ_JAEQCI010000051.1:0-57905 GCF_020738565.1 Microcoleus sp. PH2017_12_PCY_D_A
ATGAGCGATAAATTTTCCAATGAATGGAAGCGCCGAGAGTTTTTGCAAGGAATGGGAATGGCGGCGGCGGGAATGGCTTTATCAGGGTGTGGAATTAGCGCGGATCGATCGGCAAAAGGACTCACAGAAGAAGCCGAAGCGGTAAAGCCGATCGTCAATTGCCAAAGCTTAGAAAAACCCAATCTAACCGTAGGATACGTACCCGTTAACGATTGTGCGCCATTTGCGATCGCCTGGAAGAAAGGATTTTTCCGCAAATACGGCTTAAACGTCAAACTCAACCGCGAAGCAAGCTGGGCAACCTCCCGCGACGGTTTGATTTTCGGCCGCCTCGACGCCTCCCCAGTCGTATCCGGCGCCGTCACAAACGCCCGAATAGGTGCCGAAGGAGCGCGCCACGCACCCCTGTGCGCGGCAATGACAATTCACCGCCACGGCAACGCCATGACGATGAACAAAGCAATGTGGGATTTCGGCTTGCGCCCGTGGCACGAATACAGCGGCAATTTTGAAGAATTTGGCAAACAATTTCGAGGCTTTTTTGACAGTCAGCCGGCAGAAAAAAAAGTTTGGGCTGTAGTCTTGAGCTCGGCGATTTACGAATACTTTGTCCGCTATATATCGGCTGCTGCGGGTGTCGATCCGTTCAAAGAATTTCGGGTAATAATTGTGCCGCCGCCGCAGATGGTGACTAATATGAGAATTGGGGCGATGCAGGCTTACATGGTAGCTGAACCTTGGAATACGCGGGCGATTACAGGCAATTTGGGAGTGGGTTTTACCTTTGCCCAAGGCAAGGAAGTTTGGCTGGGACATCCCGATCGCGTTTTGGGAGTCATGCAATCATTCGTTGACGAAAACCCGAAGACTTATTACTCGCTAGTGAAGGCAATGGTGGAAGCTTGTCAGTTTTGCAGCAAGTCGGAAAATCGCAGGGAAATAGCGGCGTTGTTGACGGATCGATCGTTTACTGGGGCTAAACCTAAAAACGGGGCGATCGACAAATTTACTAGGCCGGGAATAGTTGGGGAATACAACTATGGTGGGTTTGATGAAAAAGACCGCACTATAATATCGGAAGACACAACAATTTTTTATGACATTCCTAAGAACTTGCCCCAAATACCGGGAAATCATTCAACATTTCTGTGGCAGTCTCACAGTATTTGGTTGATGACTCAAGCCGCCCGCTGGGGACATATTAAGGAGGTGCCGAAAAATGCTGACGAATTAGCCAAAAAAGCTTGGAGAACCGACCTTTACCGCAAGATTGTTGCCGAAATGGCGATCGATTGTCCCCAGGATGATTACAAAGTGGAACCTGCGGAAGTTTTCATTGACAAAAAAGCATTTGACCCCAGCGATCCGGTGGGTTATTTGAAGAGTTTTGAAATTAGAGCCAACCGCCCTCAATCTTTTTTCCAGTCTTAATGTTTGACTGCTTTCGCTTTTCCCAGTGTTCCGCCAGGGGTTCAAACCCCTGGCTCATAGCTAAAGTCGGTTGAAACCGACTGTTAAATTTGAGGGTTTAGGCAGTGGCAGTTAAATTAAATTACTTTACTACTTGTTAGGAAAATACCGTGACTCAATTTATTTCTACATCTACCCCAACCAACGACAAACTTAACAGCAAATCTGCATTTCTGGAAATCAACAACTTGTTCAAGTCGTATAAAAATGCTGACGGCACGGAGTTTAGCGTTCTGGAAAATATCAACTTAAGTATTGGAGAAAACGAATTTATTTCAGTAATCGGTCACTCGGGTTGCGGCAAATCGACTCTGCTGAAAATAGTGGCAGGTTTGGAGAAACAAAGCGGCGGAATCGTGACACTCGAAGGCAAAGAAGTTCGCAAACCGGGTGCCGATCGCATGATGGTATTTCAGCACTACGGATTACTGCCTTGGCTGACGGTGCGAGAAAACATTCGCCTAGCAGTTGATGAAGTTTTGCAAAATCTCAACCGCGCTGAGAAGATTAGCCTTGTCAACGAACACCTAGCAATGGTAAACTTAACAGCAGCAGCAGATAAATATCCCGACCAAATTTCAGGGGGCATGAAACAGCGGGTTGGGATTGCGCGAGCTTTGGCACTTCGGCCGAAGATGTTATTAATGGACGAACCGTTTGGAGCGCTGGATGCTCTGACTCGCGGCAAGTTGCAGAAGCAGGTGCTGGATATCTGGGAAAATCACAGACAAGCTGCCATGATGATTACTCACGATGTGGACGAAGCTATCTATATGTCCGATCGCATTGTGTTGATGACAAACGGCCCGGCGGCGACAATCGGCGAGATTTTGGCAGTGCCGTTTTCGCATCCGCGCGATCGCCAGGAGTTGCGGGAATCTCAGGAATATTACGAACTGCGAAACTATGCTTTAAATTTTCTCGATCGCTACTTTACTCAAGACGAATAACGCCGCACGAAAAAACAAAACTATTCACTTAAGAGAGGTCAAGCCTGTGAATCTCAAAACAATTTTAGCTCGTTTTGAAAGTGCATTGGGATACCAAAACTTAGCGGAAGAAATGGTGTTGCTGCCGGAGTCAAAAGTCCCTGTTTCTAAGAAAAAGTCAAAACCGACAAAACCGACAAAATCTATCAATTTTATTGTGGGTTACAACAGTTCTCCTCAAAGTCAAACAGCTCTCGATATTACCCTTTGGATTGCACATCAAACTCGTTTAGTAACAACTCAAGAAGTCACGGTGCAAGTCGTCTACGTACTAGACGAAACTCCCAACATTTACGATGAAAATAGTTGTAGTTTGGGTGTGGAAAATGCCTGGGCTACCAAGCCGAAACTTTCGGCTTTAGAGGAAAAATCGGCTCTTTACTGTGCAGCGCCTGCGATCGCATTACCTACAGCCGAAATCCAATCGGTATCCCAGCGGGCAACTTGGATCGATCCGCCTTATTTTCGAGCAATTTTCTGTCAAAATAATGAGTACGAGGTAGCAGATAAGTTGCTGTGGCAAGCCCGCTGTTTGGCTGAGGAATGGCGCGGTTTATTCAAAGCTCATTTACGCATCGGTAAAGTTGCGACAGAATTGAGAAATGTGGTAGAATTAGAATCGGCAAATTTACTATTTTTAGGCTGCAATTCTCGCAACCACCCGCTGGTTAGGCAACTCGGCAAGAATTTTCCCTGCTGCGTGTTGGGGATTCCTGCCGCACTCAGCTATCCGATGGA
Source organism: Microcoleus sp. PH2017_12_PCY_D_A (assembly GCF_020738565.1). Taxonomy (NCBI): domain Bacteria; kingdom Bacillati; phylum Cyanobacteriota; class Cyanophyceae; order Oscillatoriales; family Microcoleaceae; genus Microcoleus; species Microcoleus sp. PH2017_12_PCY_D_A. The sequence goes on from NZ_JAEQCI010000051.1 coordinate 3,198, forward strand.
TTTGGGGCCCGAAGAAAGTTTGAGCAACTTGCAGTTGGCTACAGCTATGCCTGCACGTTAAACTTGTGGGAAATGGAAGCCTCTGAGGTGGGATTTTATAGCGCGAGCGAGTTAAGATCCCTGCGCGGTTGGTGCTTCTCTTGCTTCAAAAACGCTAGATTGATGAGTGTTATTAAGGGTTGTTGAATGCTTATCGGATCGCAGAAAGTTCATCAACTAATTTTATCCTGCCCCGGCAGACAGAGCGCAGGAGGCGATCGATAGAGCGTTTGTCATCCTCAGTCAAAGTCTCGTCAAAAATAGCCGCCAGCAAACCGTAGCGATCGGCTAAAGTAATGTAGCCTCTTTGATTGACTTCGGCAAACAGCTCGCCCAAAGCAGATGGAATCAGGTTGACAGGGGTTTGCATAGAGATTGACTCTCAACTCGACATCGCGCGATCGATCTTTTCTGCGGTAACAGAGATCGATCGGACTATTTTATTCTCTCGGTATATTGCCTGAAAAGATGTGATAATAAACAGCAAAATTTGTGATAATAAACATCAGAATTTGTGAACGAAATCACATTTAATCTTGGCGAATTATGATTCAATTTTACAGTTGCGTTGGGAGCATCTCAGTTTTGCAAGAAGCATTTTTAAAGAGCGGACTCTACTGATGTACTACGAACCATTTTTTGAGCGGGGCAGCACTGTAAATGCAAAACTGAGATGCTCCCGTTGCGTTCGATCGCAAACAGAGCAACTGCAAACTTAATTTTTGCTAAAGATTGTAAATCGGCACTGCTTCCACCGGTTCAGCCAACTCAAACTTAAACACGCGCGAATAGAAATAGAATTCGCCATCAAGAGTTCTTTTGATATTTTCAGCGCGACGAAAACCGTGCTGTTCCCCTTCATAAGCAACGTAAGCAACCGGCAAACCTTTAGCTTTCAATATCTCTACCATCATTTCAGCTTGATTGGGCGGCACGACTTTATCTTCCAATCCTTGAAAGAAGATAACGGGACAAGATAAACCTTCGGCTGCATGAATGGGCGATCGAGCTACATACAAATCTTTGCGATCGGGATAAGGCCCGATCAATCCATCCAGATAGCGCGACTCAAACTTGTGAGTATCAGTTGCCAAGGCTTCCAAATCGCTGACTCCATAATAGCTCGCACCGGCCTTAAACACATCGCGGAAAGTCAGAGCGCACAGAGTCGTGTAGCCCCCTGCACTCCCTCCGGCGATCGCCATTCTTGCACCGTCTACCAAACCCTGTTCGGCTAAATATTTAGCACCGTTAGCGCAGTCGTCAACATCAACAATTCCCCAACTATCTTGCAGCCTTCTTCTGTATTCCCGCCCGTAACCAGTGCTACCGCCGTAGTTGACATCTAGTACCGCAAAACCGCGACTCGTCCAATATTGAATTTTCAAATTCATGCTGCTAGAAGTAGCAGCAGTCGGGCCGCCGTGACTTTTGACAACCAGCGGCGGTTTTTCACCCGCAGGTGCAGCGAAATCTTGGTTTTTCGGGGGGTAGAAGAAACCGAAAGCAGTCAAATTGTTTTCCGTGGGAAATTCCAGCGGTTGCGGTACGGAAAAATAACCTGCATCGATGCTTAAATCGCTCGACTTCCGCAAAATTTCCCGTTGACTTGTGGCTAAATTTAGCTGTACAATAGCAGTAGGTGCGATCGGCGAACCTGCCAGGAAAACTACCGTTTCTCCGCGCGCTTGCACCGACGAAATATCAGTGTAACCTGTCTCAATATTTGTCAACTGCTTTGTCGCTAAATCGAGACTCGCTAAATGCCACTTTCCCTGCTGAGTGTAGGTGCAAATAATTTGACTTTCCGACACAACAGCATAGGTTGACATTCCAAAAACCCACTGAGGGAGACCGAATTCAGCGGACATTTCGCAGACAGGTTCAATTTCTGGTTGTTCGCGCAAGCTTGTTTCTATTTTTGCTTCCCCCCTTGCTAAGGGGGGATTGAGGGGGGTTCTATAGAAATTCCACCAGTTCGATTTGTCAGAAACAAAATACAAAACTCCATCGGGCGACCATTCCGGCTGAAAAATCGACTCATCAACTCCGCCAGCAACTAAGTTTTTTTCACCTAAAGAACCATCAACATTAATTTCTGCCACCCACAATTCGGTGCCATCCCACGGCATATTTGGGTGGTTCCAACAAATCCAGGAAAGTTGAGAACCGTCAGGGTTCAAACGAGGGGAACCATAAAAATCGTTGCCCTGAGTTAAGATTTGAATATCTGCGCCGTCATTTAAATTAATGCTCACAATTGTATTCACAGATTCGCCTTCACCTGTATTGTCTTCGCGCACGCAAATCAGGCGATTTCTTTGCTTGTCAACAATCGCATCTGCGTAGCAACACTTAGCAGCAGGTGTCAAGGGTTCTGGTGGAGAATTTAATGTTTGACAATAAATTCTTTGGTCGGCAAAATGAGAAAAATAGATAGTGTCGCCAGCAACTGCAAAAGCACCGCCTCCGTATTCGTGAACGCGGGTGCGAACATTAAAAGGCGGCGGTGTTACGTCAGCTATTTTACCGTCGGGAGTGCGCCGCACGATGACGCTTCGTCCTGCTTCCGAGGGCCGTCCTTCTACCCAGTAAATAGCGTCGCCGTCAATAGCAATTTGTCCGAGTCCGACAGTTCCCGAAACAATTAAATCTGAGGTAATGGGAGATTTCCAAGAGCCGTAAGGTGATACTGTATTCATATAGTTTAGGTTGTTTTGTTTGACGCACAAATACAGGAGTTACGCACTCTCGACAAAGAAACCGGGTTTTTTGCATAATCTGCAAGTTGCAACAAAGTATTTTCGTAAAAAACCCGGTTTCTAGTCACCCGTGCGTTGAGGACTAACATAAATTTATATTTGTATTTTACAGGAATTCAGTCACGGGGAAGCAGAATGTCGAAAAAATTGGTACTAATGGATCACGACGGTGCAGTTGATGATTATCTCTCAGTCGTGTTGCTGATGACGATGGAGGAAGTGGAAACTCTGGGAGTAATTGTCACTCCGGCGGATTGCTACATTCAGCCAGCGGTAAGTGCAACCCGCAAAATCCTTGATTTGATGGGGTGTTCAGAGGTTCCGGTGGCGGCGAGTACGGTGCGGGGGCTCAATCCATTTCCGGTGTTGTTTCGGCGAGATTCCTTTGCGTGCGATCGACTTCCCATTTTAAATGAAAAAGCAACCGTTGACGCGCCGTTAATATCAGAACCCGGACAAAACTTTATGGTGCGAGTTTTGCGGGATGCAACGCAACCGGTCACATTAATGGTAACGGGGCCGCTAACAACAGTAGCGCAAGCTTTAGATCTCGCGCCAGAAATTGAAAGCAAAATTCAAGAGATTGTGTGGATGGGAGGCGCACTCAACGTTCCCGGGAATGTTAGCAAAGATATGGAACCGGGACAAGATATGTCGGCGGAATGGAATGCTTACTGGGATCCGATCGCGATCGAGAGAGTTTGGCAAACAGAAATTCCGATTGTGATGTGTCCTTTAGATATCACGAATAATGTACCGCTGACTGTGGAATTTTCTAATCGCTTAGCCCGACAGCGCAAATATCCAATCTCCGATTTAGCAGGACAGTGTTATGCTTTAGCCATAGCTCAAGATTACTATTTTTGGGATATTTTGGCAACGGCTTATTTGGCACATCCAGAATTTTACGAACTGCGAGAATGGGAAACCGAAATAGTTACTGAAGGTGTCAGTCAAGGACGTACAAAAGTTGAAACAGGAGGGCGAAAAATTCAAGCAATGGATCGAGTAGATACGGAAAAGTTTTACAATTACATATTGCAACAGTGGGCGCGTTAAGCATAACAATATCTGGTAGAGGCGGGTTGTTAGCCAAAAATATCCCTACAAAACCCGCCCTAACTCAAATATTTACGCTATCTTCTCTTTCCTCTCTTTCTCTGCGCCCTCTGCGCCCTCTGCGGTTAATCAAAAAAAATCTCATTCACAAATCCAACAAAATTGCGGTAAGCGGCGTGGACTCGGTTCGTCAATTGTCGATAGTGGAAAAAATCCGATGAAATTATCCTCAAAAAAATTCTGGATTGTTGCGTGTGTTTTGTACTTGTTAATTATTCTCAGTATCATGCTGGTAGCAGATATGGGAAAGTTAACTAACTTTCCTCTGGCTCATCCGCCTTATGATAAACTCGGACATTTTATTTTGTACGGAATAGCATCTTTTTTGTGCCATAGAGCAACGGGCAAAAAAATGATGATGGTGTTGAATTATCCAATTCCTTTCGGGCCAGCACTGTTTACTATTTTCACTGCTGGGGAAGAAATGCTGCAAGCGATTTTACCGAATCGTACTGCTAGTATTGAAGATTTTTTATTTAGTTTTGCGGGGATTGTAGTTTTTTATTGGATTGGTGAAGCTTGGGATAAAGAAAAAGGAAAGTTCGGCAACTGATTGTGTAACGGATGTAACGGATGTAACGGATGCAAGGAAGAAATAAGAATAAGGAAGAAGGAAGGAAAGAAGGAAGAAAGAAAGAAAGAAAGAAAGAAAGAAAGAAAGAAAGAAAGAAAGAAAGAAAGAAAGAAGGAAGAAAGAAAGAAAGAAAGAAAGAAAGAAGAAGGAAGAAGGAAGAAGTTGAGTTTGTAGGGTGATATTCGGCGCATCGGTTGATGGGGGCGATCGACTAATGTTGTGTTTATGTATTATCCAACCATTGCGATCGGGTGCGTAGCTATTAAATTAGCTAGGGATTGTTGGTGGATCCACACCCTAGGACTTTTTTGGTATAGGGATATTTTTGCTTCATAAAATGGAGCAAATGTCAATAAAATGTGTTTGCGAGGGTTCAATTACTCTCTTCCAAAAAGGTTTGTACTCGACCGTTTGGTCTTAAGACTACTCGAATTTTGGGGTTTTTTCCATGAGTAACGGCAGAAACAAAGGGCTCGCCGACTAAGGGCATATTGGTGCGATCGATATAATCGGCGGCTGCTTTGCCCATGGGCACAATAGTTTGAACTGACCCGTTTTCGTCGATTTGCAGGCTGTATTCTAAGGTTTGTTCCATTCCTTCTGGTGGCTTCCAGCGTTCCTCAAAGTAGGTTCTAGCTTCTGAAACTTGGGGAATTGTGTCAAATAAGGTGCGGTTTTTTTTGCTGGCGGTAGCCCGGTTGTTGTCCTCGGACTCGGCTTGCGGTTTAGTGTCCTCAAGGGGTGGGAGTTCGGTGCTGGGGGGGGAAATCGGCTGGGGTAGGGGGGGGAATTGTTGTTGTGGGGGAACTGGGAATTGGGATGCAGATAGGGATGGCGGCAGGGGGGGCGGTACGGCGGGAGCTAGTCTGGGCGGTACGGGGGGCAGCAGGTAGGGTGCTGTTGCGGGTGCTTGGGGGGCGCCAGTTGGGGGACCGGCGGGATCGGGAATTGTGATGATTTGCCCTTGAGAGAGGGCTGGGGCGCTCTGTGATGCCCCCGCGCTGCTGTTGGGGGGAAATAGCAGGGGTGGCTGCTGGATGGGGCTGGGTTTGTTGGTGGTTGGGGTTGGGGCTAGGGCGATTGGGGGCAGGCTGGGGCTGGGGGAGGCGGCGGCGGTGTTGATGGGCGGGGGCGGTAGGGGGGGTAAGCCTGGTGGGGCTGCGGCTGTTGGTGTGGCTGTTGGTGTGGCTGTGGGGGATGTGGTGGGGGCGGGAACTGGGCTGGAGGTGGCGCCGGCAAGTATTTGGGGCTGCGGGAGTGCGGGGGTAAATTGTGGGTTGGCGGGGGCTGTGGTGGGGGCTGTGGCGGTTGTTGGGGAGGTGTTGGAGGAGGATCGATCGAGCATTTTAACAATTCCCGCCGTCATTCCGACGCTGGCGACTAGGATGGCTGCGATATTCAGCCACGGTAATGCTTTGGCTTGTCTGCGATCGCGGTTGAGGTTGGGGAGGGCCATGACTTCGGCGGCGCAGTCATCTAGTGCGGTGGCTAAGTCAAAGAGTTGGAGGGTACTCAAGTGTACTTCCGGCCCGGATTCGGCGGCGCTCAATGAGCCTAAGAACAAGTTGTGGGCTAGCAAGCCGCGGGGTTCTAGGCGGGGGGGGACTGGCAGGTAGGTAGTGTTTGGGGCGGCGGTTGCTAGTTCGGATGCGTTGGGGGGTCGATCGAATATAACGACATTGCGCGCGACTTCTGGCGAGTCTGGGGCTGTGGTAAAACCTGTTTCTGGATTGAGGTTGTTGTCCCAATCGCGGGCTTCGCCGAGGAAGTTTTGGACGTAGTTGCTGACTGCTTCGTGGAGGGTTTCTAGTTGCTGGCGATCGCCCCTGAGAGTAACGTGTTCGGTATCTGGTAGCCTGGGGTCATCAAGCCGCAACTCGAAATTTAAAGATTTAAAGACGGGTTGGCCCGCCCAACGAGATAGAGGCGAACTTTTGGCTGTAATTTCCAGCGTGCAAGTGGGGGGCGTGTACCGTTTGAGAACCATAAAAGTCTGTTGACTGTTGACTGTTGACTGTTGACTGTTGACTGTTGACTGTTGACTGTTGACTGTTGACTGTTGACTGTTGACTGTTGACTGTTGACTGTTGACTTATTTGTTATTTGTTATTTGTTATTTGTTATTTGTCATTAGGAATAGGGAGTAATTATGTTTTATCTAAGATTTGGTAGGATTTTCTACAAGCTTTTTTAGCAACAGGCAAGATGCCTGTTCCACAACAAATAATTTTTTTGGTGCAACAGGCATCTTGCCTGTTCCTGATATTTTTCATGCTTGTTCCCATTATGGCTTAGCTTAATTCTTAGCACGGTCTAGGAGAGCCAGCCAGAGCCTGCGGTGGCCGCCGGGACTGCTGTAAAATAGCAAATCGATCAGGAGTTTCAGCGCTAAATTAGTTAGTTCTTTTGCCGATAAAGTTTCTGCATCTTCCATGCGATCGGCATAAGTGTTGCTGAACCTATCAATATAGTCTCCCAACAAAGCGACTGTGTGAGGTTCGCGGTTTTGCTCAGCCATTTGTTCGAGCAAGGCCACGGCGCGGCGGATTAAAGCTTGATGCTGTTTTGCTAAATTACAGCTTATCAAAACGAGCGATCGAGCTTCCTCCACATCCAGTTTTTTCCGTCCTCCCTGGCCTTTCCGCAGCGGGTTAGATTGGCGCAGCCGCCACAAAGCTACGCGATCGGCTACCATTGGCTCTAAATTCAGTTCGGCTGCTACCTTGAGCATCGCCTCTGAGCCAATTTCTGCCAGCGCTTCTAGGGCTAACAGCACTAAGTCCAGTTGGGCTTTAATGTTGTCCAACTGGGTAGGTTCTGGTGCTTTTTGGGTCAATTCTTCCCAGTTGGGAGATGGGCCCGTTTCGTTTGTGGGAGCGGAGGGCTTTACAGTCGAGCGCATGGCTTGGGCACGGGAAATAAGACAGGTTGAGGCAGGATATCGAACAGTAGCAGTGCTTTTGTTTGGCGGCCGGACAAAAGCAGATTCTGTTAATTTTTCTCCATAACTCGTGGCTTTGATTCCGGCAATCCTAGTTGCTGGACGGATTTGCGAGTTGAAAGTTGCGGTTGCTTTCGTTCGATCGGTCACAAGCAACAAAACCCAAAAATTTTCACCCCCAACCATCCTACGCCGCAGAGTGTCAGAAATCAAATCAGTGCTTTGAAACTAACAGGACTTATATAAATCCAAAGATCGAGACTCGCCTTCTCCAATGCTACTTATAGTCTGTCGCTACTTATAGTCTGTCAGATTATAGTTGTCATTGCTTAATCTGGCGCAGTCTATGGATATTACAGAGCAATTTGGTAAAAAAGTTAGACATTTCAGAAAGCTCAGAAATCTTTCCCAAGATCAGCTTGCAGAACTATCTGAATTACATCGCACCTATATTGGCTCAGTTGAACGAGGAGAAAGGAATATAACGCTGCTTAATGCAAGCAAAATAGCCAAGGCATTATCCGTTAGTCTAGCTGAACTGGTAACTAATGATGACTGAAAGAAAACTAGAGCAAATTTTAGCAAGATACCAAAACTCATTTACCGAGAAGGTTTATGCAGAAGAAAATGAAGAGCACGATCTTTTAATGGATGTATTTGGTATTTCTCCCATTCTCAAAAAAGAAAATAAGCAATATTGGGGACGTGAGCTAGGTATGTGTTGGCAATTGTTAGTTATTGAAACGTGCAAAGCATATTGTAGTAGTTTTCAGCCAGCATTTAAAATAGGAAGTGATGAGCCGTGCGATCTGATTGTTGATGGGTACGCGATAGATACAAAATATCGTATTGGCTCGGGAGATTCTGGAACCTTGAAAAAATTCAAATCTTATGGCAGACTACTTCGTACTTATAATTACGAGCCAGTCTTTTTAATCCTTAGAGAAGATAGTTTACCCGCAGCTATTACAGCGTGCCAAGTAGGGACTTGGAAAGTTTACACGGGCGACGCTTCGTTTGAGTTCATACAAAGAATAAGCGGGTTTGATTTAAAATCATTTCTTACTGAAAAAGTGGGAGAATTCCCTGTATACCGCTGAAACTATCAAGGCGCTTGTTGATAATCTCTATGTAGTCAGGTACTATTTCAATGCCAACATACCTAATCCCAAATTCTTGCGCCGCCAGCAATGTGGTTCCCGATCCTGCGAAAGGATCGATTAGAATAGAATTTTCCAAACGGGGTACAAATATTTCGACCAGTTGTCTCATTAGAGCGATTGGTTTAACGGTGCAATGGACGTTAAACTCCTCGGTTTTATCACGCTGTATACCTTCTAAAATATTTGACTGAAAACCACCGAACCGATCTTTAGTATAAAAAAGACCAGTACCATACTCTTGTAAAGTTTCCAAGTAATTATTGATCAGTGGTTTTTGAAGTACGCAGATTGCTTCCCATTCATTCCTCAGACAACTGTGCCAACCATCCCATTTTTCAGGATTTTCATATCCTTTCTTCTCCAACTGTTGTTTGATATTGACACCTTTAGGGATACCACTGGATCTTTTATAAACAAGAATATCTCTCGCATAGAAACCAGCACTTTCAAGTGCTACTTGTACGTGAGCAACAGTCCGCGTGCTGTTGAAAACTAAAACTGTCGCACCCGGTTTGCAGATCCGAAAAAGCTGCTCGCCCCACTCAAAGCACCACTTTTCATAATCCAGAGTGTTGTTACGATTCCTTTGATACCATTTTTCGTTTCTGACTCCACCTGCTAAACCACTGCCATATGGAATGTTTTTAACAAGGGTTTTATTTTCCTTGCCATTGACTCTTTCAATACGCCTTTGAATTTCTGAGTCATCCCATTTATGACCAATAAATTCATAATTATAAGGTGGGTCAGTGATACACGCAGAAATATAATTTTCTGGCAATGTCTTCATCACTTCACGACAGTCGCCAACCAAAACTTCATTTGAGGGAGCTTTTCTCATTAGTCGGGCCGTTACTCAAGTGGGAACTCAACTCTTAATTATGCCACATTTGCAGTATAGTATCCATTCCGGTTGTATCACTATGATATGTTCCTTGCAGCTTGTTTTGCTGCATACAACTATACAATTACGAATCAACCGGAAATGCGTAAATCCTGACTACTTCAGATAAACCAACGTCACACCTCCACCTCCTTCTTTTTGACTGGCGAGCTCGAAGCGGGAAACCTGCGGGTGAGTAGCGAGGAACTCGTGAACCCCGCGCCGCAACTGTCCCGTACCTTTACCGTGAATTATCCACAGCGCACCGTATTCGACTGCTTTGGAAAGAGCTCTGTCGATTTCGATTTCGGCATCGGAGACTCTGGCGCCCCGGAGGTCGATCGAATTATTAGCAGTGCGGATGGCAATTTCGGGATTGGGTTTTGCAGGTTCCGACGCTGCTTGCTTAGCCTTGGCGGTAGCGGCTGAAGCGGCTGCAATCTTGGCTAATTGAGCCTTAGTTTCGGGTTTTTCACCGTCGAGGGATTCAACGTCTGCCAGTTTCACAGTCATTTTCATAATCCCAAACCGCACGCTCAACTCTTCGTTAGCGTCGGGGCCGCTGAGAACTTCGGCGGTTTGGCCCAAGCTGGGAATGCGGATGCGATCGCCCGTTTTTGGCATAAAACCCGGTTTCGGTTTCGCCGGTTGTTTCCGAGAGGGCAGGTGTTTTTGGGAAATTTGATTTAAGGTTTCTGTTGCCATTTGGGCATTCTGAGCCGTTTGGTCGCCCGCCTGCAAGCGACGAATAATTTGAGCAATTTCTGATTTTGCTGTGCCTATTGCTTCATTTACTGCCACTTCCTGAGCTATTTTTAGTTCTCGCTCCCGCTCTTGCAAAGCCGCTGCTTTTTGAGAAACTTCCTTGTGCAGTTTTTCGGTTTGGTGCAGCAGTTGAGTTGCTTCTCGGGCCTTGGTTTCCTGTCTCCGGCGCTGGGCTTCGAGTCCTGCAATCACTTGATTGACATCTTGAGACGCTCCGCCGACATAGGTTTGAGCTTCTTCGACTATGGATGCTAGCAAACCGAGTCTTTTAGCAATAGTTAGGGCGTTGGAACGTCCGGGAATTCCCCACAGCAAGCGGTAGGTTGGCTGCATGGAATTGTCGTCAAATTCTACTGAGGCATTTTCAAAGCGGGCGTCTTGATATTTGAGGGCTTTGAGTTCGCCAAAGTGGGTAGTTGCGACTGTCAGCAGCGAATGTTGGGCGAGATATTGCAGTAGGGCGATCGCCAATGCACTGCCTTCAGATGGATCTGTCCCCGCTCCTACTTCGTCTAACAAAACTAAAGATTTGGGAATTGGGCATTGGGAATTGGGCATTGGGAATTGGGAATTGGGAATTGGGAATTGGGAATTTTCTTCTCCTTCTCCTGGACTTTCCCCTTCCGATTTATTATGCAAAGCTTCTAAAATGCGGCTGATGCGGCGGATGTGGCCGGAGAAAGTTGACAAGCTTTGCTGCAAAGATTGTTCGTCACCAATATCAGCAAGAATGTTGTCGAACCAAGGCAATTCTACAGGTTCGCGGGCCGCGACAAACATTCCGGCTTTCGCCATTAAAGCAGCCAATCCCAAGGTTTTGAGGGTGACAGTTTTGCCGCCGGTGTTGGGGCCGGTGATGGCGACTACGCGGATCTGGGGGCTGATGGTTAAATCGACGGGTACGACTGCAAAGCCTTGTTCGTGTTGTTGCTGCCAAACTAATAAAGGATGGCGCAATTGACGGAGGGTAATTGGCGATCGCAAATTGCGAATTAATACTTGGCTCTTTTCTTCTTGTTCCTCATCTGCTTTTTCCTCACCCGAATTTTCATCGTCTATATTTTCTGTATTTTTTGGTGATAATTCGGGTTCTCCCAAGTCGATAAATTTCGGCGGATTTGCTTGGAGCCAATAACCGTAGCGCGCTTTAGCCGCAGCTAAATCTAAAGTTGTAACTACCGCCACCAATCTGTCTAAATCTGGTTTGACTGCTGCGACTTGCTCGGTGAGGGCGCGGCGGACTGCTTCTTCTTCGGCTTGTTCTTGCCGCAGCAACTGCCGCATTTGGTTGTTGAGATTTACTGTGTTGTGGGGCTCTACGTACAGTGTTGCGCCGCTGGCGGATGAGTCGTGAACTATGCCCGGTATGGCATCTTTTTGGGGAGCTTTTACCGGAATCACAAAACGCGAGCTTCTTTGGGTAATTACCTGTTCTTGAACGGCGTTGGATTGGCGCTGTAAAATGCCTTGCAAGATTTGATAAATGCGATCGCGCAACTGTCGCATTTGCACTCGAATTCCTGCTAATTTAGGAGTGGCTCTGTCTGCTACTTGAGCGCGATCGTCTATACAGCGGTGGATTTCTTGCTCGATTTCGGGATAAGTCCGCAATTGCGATGCCAGTTCTTTGAGCGTCGGGACATCGGGCGCAGAGTCAATTATCCGGCGCAATTGTCTCGCCCCCGCGAGGGTTGTAGCAATTGCCAGCAATTCTTCACCGCTGAGCAAACCTTGCAATTCGGCTCGTTGCAGGGTAGAGCCGATGTCTTGGATGCCTTCAAAACTCAAAGCACCGCCAGCGCGACTTTCTAACTGATAAGCTTCCTGAGTTTGGGCCAGGAGTTCGGCTGTTTGAGCTTGAGTTGCTGGGATTTGGAGATCGAGGGCGGCGGCGACGCCGAGTTTCGTAGCAGCGAAGGTAGCCAAGTGCTGACACAGGCGCGGCCATTCTAATAGTTCTAGTGTTTCGGATTGAATCAAAGTTGAGGTGGTGTTGGTGATTGGCATTCCCAGGCGCTGACCGAGAAGGTTTATTTGACGATACTATTAATTAATTTTAAAGTTTTTTATGGTTTCCGGGCACAATTTGAGAAAGTATCTGGGATAGCAGTCAGTCGATTTTAGATTTTAGATTTTAGATTTACTTGCAGCATTGAATCAGGGAGCTTGAACTGGGGTCTAAAATTTTGATCGGCCCGCGACGAGTGTCGGAAACTTGTAAGAAGAAGGAAGAAGGAAGAAGGAAGAAGGAAGAAGGAAGAAGACTTACACAAGCTTGGTTGAGCGCGATCCGTATTTTACGTTTAATTAGGTGGATGTACTTATCTGTTGTTGGGCCAAGTCACAAATTAGCAAGGCTAGAATTGGGTTTTTTAGATGGTGCGTCTAAAATTATACCTTATACTGAGCTATTTTTGCGTTTGATGCAGCTAAAATCTGCTGTTTTTTCTAGGATTGAACTATCGTGTAATTTGAAATATGTCCGCGCAATTCTGGCGGTTGTATCCTAAAGAGAAAGTTGTGGAGCTGGTGTTATGGCAAAGATTCTGACGATCGCAGATACTGTGACTTGGAAAGTCGTCCAAGAGTTACTGGAAAAGGAGGGACATCAGGTAAAAGTCGCTTCCGACGGCAAAGATGGTTTTGATATGGCGAGGGAATTCTCCCCGGATGTGATAATTTGCGATGGGACTTTGCCTGAAATTCACTGGTTCGAGGTGTGCCGGCTGGTGAAAGCCGATAGAGAATTGAGTACAGGCTATTTTGTGCTGCTGACAACACCCGAGCAATTTGCAGAAGTTCAAAAATTGGACGTGCCCTTTGACGATTTTCTGTTGAAACCGATTGTGAACCAAGAATTGTTGGGGCGGGTGCGGGCGGGATTGCGCGGGCGCGAGTTGAGGCTGGAGTTGGCACGAACTCAGCAAGAATTGCAACTGTCGCGCGATCGAAGCCTGGAAAGTGAAAAGATGTCCAACTTGGGGGAATTGGTATCTGGTATTGCCCACGAAATTAACAACCCAATTACTTTTATTTACAGCAATCTCACTCACGTCCAAAGTTACGCTACCGATTTAATTGAACTGCTGCGATTGTATCAAAAACACCTCGTCAATCCTGACGCGGAAATTATGCAAAAACAGCAAGATATGGATGTGGAATTCCTCCTCGACGATTTGTTGAAAATTGTGAGTTCCATGCGTACTGGGAGCGATCGCATCCGGCAAATAATCTTGTCGGTACAGGATTTTTCCCGCAGCGATCGATCGGGCTGGCAGCTATTCGATATTTCCGACGGTTTAGAAAACACTCTGTTGTTGTTGCAGCACCGCTTGCCGGCGCGCGACGGGCGGCGGGACATCAAGGTGATGAAGCAATACGGAAATCTGCCGCAAGTTGAGTGTTACGCGGGTCAGCTCAATCAAGCTTTTCTGAATATTATCAATCACGCGATCGATGCTTTGGAAGAGTCGAGTCAAGAGTTGGAAGAGTCGGAATCAGTCAAATTTAAGCCTGTGATTTTGATTAGCACTCATGTAATCGACGGTCAGCGGATTGCGATTGAGATTGCTGATAACCATCTGGCAACTAACGAAGATATCGCAGATCCAATTTCAGATTCATTGTTGATGGCGGAACCTGCGGAGCGCAGCAGCAATTTGGGACTGGCTATCAGCTATCGGATAATTGTAGAGCAGCACAAAGGAGAGTTAAAGTGTTTTTCGGAACCGGGTAAAGGTACTAAGTTTCGGATAGAGATTCCGCTGCGGCACAGTTAATTAATAGTATTTACTGTTGGGTGGCGGCGGGTTTTTGAGATTGTTTGCTTTAGTCATAAATTGTTGTTAACCCGCCCCTACAAATGCGGTAGATTTGTATTTACGGTTGGGTGGGGGCGGGTTTTTGAGATTGTTGGTTTTAGTCAGAAATTGTGGGGGAACCCGCCCCTACAAATGCGGTTTTATTGTATTTACCGTTGGGTGGAGGCGGGTTTTTGAGATTGTTGGTTTTAGTCAGAGATTGTGGGGGAACCCGCCCCTACAAATGCGGTACATTTGTATTTACCGTTGGGTGGGGGCGGGTTTTTGAGATTGTTGGTTTTAGTCAGAGATTGTTGGTTAACCCGCCCCTACAAATGCGGTACAATATTTGTCAATTGAGCTCGGGAATTAGCCGAGAATTGATTTCGGTGCTAATTTTGTAATCGCACTGCTGTTGCAGCGGACACTCGCCGCAGCGGGGGTTTTTGGCAGTGCAAACTGCCGCCCCAAAGTCCAGCAGTCCTAAATTCCAATGCCCGACTTGCTGTTTGGGAGCGACTCTTTCTGCGGCTTCCCAAAGTTCGGCCGATCGCGATTTTACCTTACCGCCATCAATCCCAAAAAAACGCTCCAAAATCCGAACAACATTCGTATCCAGCACGGCTTTTGGCTGTCCGAAAGCATTAGCGCAAACCGATCGCGCAATGTACTTCCCAACTCCCGGAAGTTCCAGCAACTGAGCTTCAGTGCGCGGTACATTTCCCTGATAATTTTCCAGGATGACCAGCACCGATTCCCGCAGCTTTTGCGCCCGAAAAAATAGACCCAAAGGCTGCAACAAACTAGCAACTTCCTCCACAGGCGCGATCGCCAGATCCGAGAGGGTCGGATATCGATCGACAAATTCTTGATAAATCGGAGCTACGGTAGCAGCAGTAGTTTTTTGCAGTAGGAACTCAGCCACTAAAATCGCGTAGGGGTCGCAGGTGCGCCGCCAAGGAAAATCTCGGAAATTCGGCTCGACCCAAGCTTTAAGCCGGCGGCGGAACCACCGGACTTTCGCAGCGTTCAAATGCTTTAACCCCGGCGCCACATCAGAATCAAAAACAACGGCATTTAATGCAGGCATTTGATTTGTAATTTGGATAAATTGCCAAGTTTATATCTATATAATAGCAGATTTCAATGATTTGTAAAATTCTATTTAGTAGCTCTTTATCTTTTCTTTCTCTGCGGACTCTGCGTTCTCTGCGGTTATAAAAAAAAGTCCGACCGACAACCAGCCAGACCGCGGAACCCAGAAAATACTTTAATCTAAAATATTGCAAGAATGTAAAATTTTGTATAGCAAATTACCGAATTCCGCGAAAATAGAGGATAGTAGAAAGTCAAGAGATTTCAACAGTCCGCAAAAACAAGTTTAAATCAGGTAATAAAATGGTAGTAGCAGCACCTGTTCAATCCGGCAGTCAGTCGATTTTTCAAGCTCGTTACGACAACTTTATCGGCGGCAAGTGGGTAGCACCGCTGAAAGGGAAATACTCGGAAAACCTTTCTCCAATTACCGGAAAATCAATTTGTCAAATTCCCCGATCGAGCGCCGAGGATGTAGAATTGGCACTAGATGCCGCCCACGCCGCGAAAGACAAGTGGGGTAAGACTTCGCCCGCAGACAGGGCGCGGGTTATGCACAAAATAGCCGATCGCATCGAAGAAAACCTCGATCGCCTCGCCATCGCCGAAACCTGGGACAACGGTAAACCAATTCGCGAAACCCGCCTCGCAGACATCCCGCTGGCGATCGACCATTTCCGCTACTTCGCAAGCTGCATCCGCTCCCAAGAAGGGTCGATCGGCGAACTCGACGAAACCACAGTCGCCTACCACTTCCACGAACCCCTAGGCGTCATCGGACAAATCATCCCCTGGAACTTCCCAATCCTCATGGCTGCGTGGAAACTCGCCCCAGCCCTCGCCGCCGGAAACTGCGTAGTCCTCAAACCAGCAGGGCCCACTCCCGCATCCATCCTAGTATTGATGGAAATCATCGCCGACTTAGTACCGGATGGCGTCATCAACGTCGTCAACGGGCCCGGCGCCGAAATCGGCAAAACCCTCGCCACCAGCCCCCGGATTGCCAAAGTAGCCTTCACTGGCGAAACAACCACGGGCCGGTTAATCATGCAGTACGCCTCCCAAAACGTCATCCCCGTCACCCTAGAATTAGGCGGAAAATCCCCCAACATTTTCTTTGAGGATGTCTGCGCCCAAGATGACGATTTTCTCGACAAAGCAGTGGAAGGCTTTGTGATGTTTGCTTTCAATCAAGGCGAAGTTTGCACTTGTCCTTCGCGGGCGTTAATTCAGGAGTCAATTTACGATCGATTTATGGAAAGGGCGATCGATCGCATCCGCCAAATCAAACAAGACAACCCCCTAGATCCGACAACCGCCCTCGGCGCGCAAGTTTCCGTCAACCAGATGGAAAAAATCGCCGAATACGTCAAAATCGGGCGTGAAGAAGGCGCAGAATGCCTGATTGGCGGCGAAAGAAAAATCTTATCCGGGGACTTGCAAGACGGCTATTATTTCCAGCCAACAGTCTTCAAAGGAAACAACAAAATGCGAATTTTCCAAGAAGAAATCTTCGGCCCGGTGTTAGCAGTCACCACCTTCAAAGACGAAGCCGAAGCCTTAGAAATTGCCAACGATACGCTGTACGGTTTAGGCGCCGGAGTTTGGACGCGCGACATCAACACCGCCTACCGCATGGGCCGCGCCGTTCAAGCAGGCCGCGTGTGGACAAACTGCTATCATTTGTATCCAGCCCACGCAGCCTTCGGCGGCTACAAATCATCCGGTATCGGCCGCGAAAACCACAAAATGATGTTGGATCACTACCAACAAACCAAGAACTTATTAGTCAGCTACAGCCCCAAGGCTTTAGGTTTCTTCTAATAACTTTGTAGGGTGTGCACCGCGCACCGATTAAATATTTGTCTCCGCGGCGCACCCGTTAAATTTTTCCAATACACTACATAGCCGGTGCGCGGTGCACTTTGTAGGGTGTGCACCGCGCACCGATTAAATATTTGTCTCCGCCGCGCACCCGTTAAATTTTTCCAATACATTACATAGCTGGTGCGCGGTGCACACCCTACCAACTACCAACTTATTACTCAGCGGTGCACTTTGTAGGGTGTGCACCGCGCACCGATTAAATATTTGTCTCCGCGGCGCACCCGTTAAATTTTTCCAATACATTACATAGCCGGTGTGCAGTGCACACCCTACTCAAATGCCAACACTCCCCAAAGTCACAGCCACAGAAGCCGCCTTAAAACTAATAGACTACCTCAAAACCCAGCACGGAGAATTGATGTTTCACCAATCCGGCGGCTGCTGCGACGGTAGTTCTCCCATGTGCTATCCCAACGGGGAATTAATCGTCGGCGATGGCGATGTATTGCTGGGAAAACTAGACGGTTGTCCCTTTTATATTGCAGCGCAGCAATACGAACATTGGCAGCACACGCAGTTAATCCTAGACGTAGTACAGGGGCCCGGAGGCAGCGATTTTTCCCTGGAAGGGCCCGATGGAGAGCGTTTTATTACTCGTTCTCGCTTGTTTGTCAATGTTGATTAATTCTGTTTTGCCTCTTGTTTGCACGAGTTAAATTTTATTTTGATTGAACCGCAGAGGCCGCAGAGGGCGCAGAGATAGGACTTACCCTGGTAGTCAGAAACCGGGTTTTTTACCAATATCTTTCGTCGCCGCCACAAGATTAAGCAAAAAACCCGGTTTCTTGGGCATTTATGCGTAAGTCCTAAGAGAAAGAGAACCGATAAAAATCTTGTTTATGTTGACAAGATAGGCGTTTTTTTAATGTATTTTGTCTAGGGCAAACGCATTTTCTCAATAAAGGAGATACTATCAAAAACGCCGTTTAAAAAAGCTTGAGTGCTGCGAACTCGGTGGTTTTCGCTAAGTAATGTCATTGTTTCCATAAAGGTAATCAGGACGTTATCTTCAGTTTTATTCGCCCGAAAGCAAACGGTTTCCTGGCCAGCATCCCAGGCGATCGCCGGAAAATCAGAATAACTGCTAGAATACAGTTTCAAAATCCGTTGTTCAAACTCTCCTTGAAAATTAAGCTGGACGCGAGAACCGTCTGAGTATTCATAATTGTTAACTTGATGGTACTGATTTCCTTGAATCCAGATGGTAAAATTACCCTTGAGTTCCATCTCTCTTTCTTAGCGACGACCAACTTTCTGACTAATTTCTCGGCTGCTACGTTGATATAGCAATCCTAAATCATTTGCATAATTCTTGTAGGGGCAAACCCCCCGTGGTTGCCCGATAGAGAGGGTAGGCACGCACCATCCACTACCCCTACAAATTGGGAGTCTTTTAGTTTGGAAGTTTTCCAGCGCTTCGGGAATATTTGCACTATTTGCGAGATGTTTTGCTAAATACAGGCCATCTTCCCAACCTGATGTCATTCCTCTGGCGCGCGTGGAACTTTTAGCGTGGGCTGCATCTCCAATTAAGATAACACGACCGTTGTAGATTTTTGGTAGGGGGTCAATGTCATAGGAAAAACGACAGACAATATTTTCTAGAGGCGTTGATTCTATTAGTTTTCGGGCATCTTCTGGGAGTTTTGCTAGTTCTTCGGGAGGAATAGTAATATTAGTAGGTTGCAGTTTTCCGATTTCGGATTCAGTGCGCTCTTTTTCAATAAAGAAACCCCAATGAGTGCGACCTCCACCGATGTGAAAGAAGTTGGAATAAATTCCCCGACTCCGTACATAAACAAAAAAGTTTCCTTCGGGACAAAAGCTGTTATCTTCGACTATTCCCCGCCAGACGACATCGCCTAAATAGAATAGTTCTACGTTGGAAAGTATAAATTGACGAACTTTTGAGAGAATGCCATCGGCACCAATTAATAGATCGCCTTACCATTTTGTGCCATCTTTAAAGTGGGCGATCGCACTTTTGTCGGTTTGGGCGATCGATGCCAATTCTGCATTAAAATGAATACACTCGGGGGGGAAATCGTCGAGGATTGCTTCTAATATAGCTTTGCGGTGTACCAGCATTGCCGGGACTTCGTTTTCTTCGTAGGTGACGTGCTCGGAATTGATGACACCGCCGCGCAGGTTGCGAAACTCGAATAATTTAACTCGATCGCCCGAGTTAATGATTTTTTGGGTAATTTGAGCGTTGCCTTGATGCAGTGCTTCCATACCTTCTTGCACGATCAGAATACCGCAGCCATCGGTACGCGGATAGGGTGCTTTTTCAAACAAGTCAACTTTAAACCCTTGTTGAATCAGCAGAATTGCCAGATAAGCTCCTGATGTTCCTGCGCCGATGATACCTATCCTGGTGTGGGACGGAACCATTTATACTTCTCCTGATTTTAAGATTGCGATCGCTCCTCAATCAATATTATAATTACATAAAATAAGATTGGGGCTAGGTCTGGATGGGCGATCGTTTTCTGCAAGCTTCGCTAACGAGCTTTTGCTGATAGCGACTGGTTTCAAGCAGCCGCTAAAATCAGTATCGGAAGCGAGCCAGGATTAATAATTAATATCATGTCAGATCTAACGACCATATTGGTTTGTAGTGAGGATTTTAGTCAGCATCAAAGAGAGGACTGAAGTCCACACTACGAACCGTTACTGACTGTTGTCAATCGACCGGACATAATATAATGATCGGTTGAAAAGTATCGCACTCAAAACTTAAGGCTGGTTTAAGCTTTAGGACTGGTAATTAAAGCCAATTCAATTTTCTCATCAGGCTTTTGAGTGACTTTTGCGTCCAAACCGGGGCCAAAAAATTTAGCTATTTTTTCTTGCTTTTCTTCCCAGAGTTCGATCGGCAGCAGCGGCGAATAAAAGTCTAGAATTAACGCATAAGCACCATCAACATCAACTTCCCGCAAGCTTTGGAGGAGGGGGCGTTCCTCATCTGTCGGGGCCAAGCCCAAGCGTTCCAGAGCGTCATCTAAGTGGGCGGGTTGGCCGTAGCGAAATCGGGTGATATCTTTGCGGACTTGGTTTTGAGTATCCGTGGCCTGACTTTCTCGCAGCAGGAGAACTTCAGGAGAAGTCGGTTCGGCGAACTCCACTGGTTCGAGTTCCGCCGCTTTCAGGGCCAAACCTCCCAGCAACAGGGGAATTCCATAAAAAAAACCGGCTAGATTGAGGGTAGCTTGGTCGGTGAAGTAGGCATAGAACCCGACTACTGCTAAGATACCGCCCACCACTAAGGCTAGGCTTGCTAAAGAAATTTTACGTAACATATTAGTGAGGTAAGTAGCTGAAATCAACAATATACTTTAATTATTATCGGGCAAGAAGTCTTGAATAAATTTAGTTTTTTTGTCAAAATACTCGCCAAAACTGCTAGCATCTATGAGAGCGGGTTCTCTGTGCATCCACAATCTTGTCTCTAGCTTCAAAAAACTATCCCGCTTGGACTCGCCGCGGCGCCACCGATCGAGATCCTGGTTAATTGCGGGGCGTTGGTTCCAGAAGGCGATCGAGATCGGCAGTATCATCAAATTATAGAGAGCGACGATCGCGATCGACGCTCTTGCCCTTTCAACCAATTTTAGGACATGATTAAAGACGAAGACAAACAGACTGCGGTCGCCAACAAGTCTGTTCTCGACCAGATTAACTCGCTCAAACGCGAAGATGAAAGGCTTTATAATATTTTAGCGATCGATGTCTGGGCCCTAGCCAAGACAATGGATGAATATCAACCGGGATTTTGGGCTGCTTTCATGAAAAACCGCGAGAAGGCTCTGAAGCGATTTTTAGCTGAAATGATGAAAAACAAACCCGCAGATAGCAAACGTCCGCCTTTTCTGCGCTGAAGTTTTGATGTACAATCAAACTATAACACAGACTCAAAAAGCCTGAGCGCGTTCCTCACTTTTAATATAAAAATAGTGCAGGATTGGCGCCCAAAGGTACGTCGGTGAATTAAGAATCCCCGTCTGTTCGTAGGGGGGAAAGTCAAATATTTTTGTTAATACTAGCCAAGGCAAAAAACAATGGATGCACAGACAATCAAAGAGCGCGTAGCAGCAATCGAGATCAAGCGGGAATCCCTCGTGCGGCTGCTAGATCGATCGGACTTGGGAGCCCTGAGAATTGATGTCAGTCAGGCGATCGAGGAAATTGATGATTTGTTGGAAGAGTTTAAGCGCACTTTTGACAGTTAGTCAATAGTCATTAGTCATTGGTCATTAGATCGTAAGCTGTTTTGCATTTAATTGGTACCGTTGGGGCTAACAGGATGCGATCGGTGTCAACTTAGCATTTAACCCGCAGTCCGCCAGGGACTAAAGTCCCTGTCTAATAGCGAAAGTCCTCGCTATGAGGACTGAAGAACTCATCAGTCCTCATAGCGAGGACTTTTGCTTTGAGGCAGGGGTTTTAACCCCTGCCGGACTGTGGGAAAGCGCGTTCTTTAGTTGGAACTAATGACAAGATACTCATCCCACAAAAGTTTCAATAAAAACAACTGTGAAAATTAGATGCGCGACAGCTTAACCAATGACCAATGACCAATGACCAATGATTAATTCATCGCCATGTCCATCAAAATCTGCTGAGAGCTCACTTCTGGGTTATTAGCAGGCGGGCGCCGCTGAGAATAGTGTCCCCCAGGCTGCAAATCCCAAGCTTGACGGTTGTCCGCCAGCATCACACCCAAAATTTCTTGCAACTCCATTACTATAGTCGGATCTTCCACTTGGACGATCGCCTCAACCCGCCTGCTAAGATTGCGCTGCATCCAGTCAGCAGAACCAATATACACCTCTTCGCTGCCACCGTTGAAAAAATAAAACATCCGCGAATGCTCTAAAAATTGGCCGATAATACTGATAACTCTGATATTTTCGCTAACACCTTCAACGCCCGGACGCAAACAGCAAATCCCGCGAATAATCAAATCAATTTTAACTCCCGCTTGCGAAGCTTCGTACAAAGCAACAATAATTTGAGGGTCAACTAAAGCATTCATTTTAGCGACTATTCGGCCGCAGCTACCCATGCCGCTTTCGGCATTCAAGCGGCAGAATTCGACCTCGCGGCGGATTAATGCTAAAAATCGATCGCGCATATTGACCGGCGCCACCAACAATTTACGATAAGTTATCTGCCGCGAATAACCAGTTAAATAATTAAACAAGTCAGTCAAATCCGCACCCAAATCCTCGCGACAACTTAACAAACCGACATCCGTATACAGTCCAGCCGTTTTCGGGTTGTAATTTCCCGTGCCGATGTGGACGTAGCGGCGAATACATTTGTCCTCGCGGCGCACTACCATCACAATTTTGGTGTGGGTTTTGAGTCCCACCAAACCGTAAACAACGTGAACTCCCGCTTGTTCTAACTTGCGAGCCCAAAGAATATTATTTTCTTCGTCAAACCGGGCTTTGAGTTCGACTAAAACGGCTACTTGCTTGCCGTTTTCCGCTGCTTGAATTAAGGCGCTGACGATCGGCGAATCACCAGAAGTGCGGTATAAAGTCATCTTAATCGCTAACACCGAGCGATCGTGCGCCGCCTCAGTAATAAACCGCTGCACCGTCGCCGCAAACGAGTGATAGGGATGGTGCAGCATCACATCTCCCCGGCGGATAGTCGTGAAAATATCCTCGCCCTCGTCAACATGGGAAATGGATTTGTCTACCATCCTGGGCGGTTCCGAGTTCCGCAAGCGCGGCGGCACAACCGGAGTCCACGGGGGGTCTTTGAGTTCCGGCACAGGCAACCCCACAAAGGACATCAAATCCTTGAGGCCTAGCAGCCCCTCCACCGCGTAAACATCCTGCTCGCCGAGATCCAACTCGTCCATCAGCATATCTCGCAGTGCAGGCGGCATAATCGCTTGAATTTCCAGGCGCACGGCAGAACCTGCAAACCGGCGCTTGCGGAGTTCCTGTTCGATCGCCAGCAGCAAATCATCTGCCTCATCTTCCTCCACAGTCAAATCGGAATTGCGAGTAATCCGAAACGGGTGATATTCCTGAATGTCCATCCCCGGAAACAAAGCCTCTAAATTGTGGGCGATTACCTGTTCTAAAGGTACGCCCGTCCACACCGGAATTTTGCCTCTTTGCTGCCACTGTAAATCTGCCGGTAAGGGCAAAAATCTGGGCAAGACTTGCGGTACTTTGACGCGCGCAAATAGTTCTTCGCCGGTGTCCGGGTCTCTGACAACTACTGCTAAATTGAGGCTGAGATTCGATAGAAATGGGAATGGATGACTGGGGTCAACTGCTAGCGGTGTGAGTACGGGAAATACTTGTTCTTTGAAGTAGCGGTGCAAGTAATTTCGCTGTTCTTGATTGAGGTCGATGTAGTCGAGAATGTGGATGCCGCTTGCTGCTAATTTTGGCCGCAAAGTTTGCTCAAAATACGAGTGTTGCTGAGTCACCATCGGTAAAAGCCGCTTGTTGATGGCATCTAGCTGTTGTTGGGGGGTACTGCCATCGGAGGTCAATTTGGTGACTTTTGCTTCTACTTGCTGTCTGAGTGCAGCCACTCGCACCATGAAGTATTCGTCTAGGTTTGAGCTGAAAATAGCGAGAAATTTGAGTCTTTCGAGGAGGGGCGTGCGGGGATCTAGGGCTTCGTGGAGCACGCGGTTGTTGAATTCTAGCCAGCTTTGTTCTCGGTTGAAGTAGTATTGGGGGTCACTGAGGTTGATTTCGGTGTAGGTTTTGGCTGGGGTCTTTTTTTGCTTGGACATGGTTTCCGGGAGTCTTGCGGGGAGGCTCGGTTGTATCTTTACCCTTAGTATTGCAGTAGTATTGCGGTAGCGGCGCAGTAGCGGGTGATTGAAATCGCGACTTGATAGAGTAGCGGGCGATTGAAATCGCGCCGACACAAACAAAACCCGGATGGTGCGCGGGTTGAAGAAATTAAAACTCTTGTGGGGCGATGCTCCTAGCCCGCCCCGGAGTTGCCCCGGAGTAGCGGGCGATTGAAATCGCGCCGACACAAACAAAACCCGGATGGTGCGCGGGTTGAAGAGAATATGTCATTGCGCGCGAAGCAAAGCAATCGCAGAGCCCACACAACAGAGTGACAATCCCAACATCACGCACCAATCCCCCGAATCCAATCCTGCACCGCATCCAGCAAATCCTCTCCATCCGCGGCAAAACCTGTTAGCGGCAATTCCAGCGGTGTATGGGTAATCCAGGCGATATGAATACCCATGTGAGAGTCGGCGAGTTTGCGGGTGAAAGACGAAAGCGCATTTTCGCACGGACACGAGTGCAAAATTAAGGCGATGTGCTGTTTTTGCAGCCGGTTTTTGAGTTGCGGAATTAATCGCTTGAATTCCGGGGCGTTGCGGATGGCGGGGATGTCTGTATCTGCGGGGAAGATTGTTTGATATAGTTGGGTACAGAGTTCTTGGGCGATCGGGCTTGTATCGGTTTCGCCTTCTAGGGCGCGAATGTTGAGAGGCGCGGGGAAGGCTTTATCTGTGGGTTTGAGTTGTTTTAGGAGTGTGGGGATATCTGTATTTTGTCGGTGGTTGTCAGGTATTGGGGAATTGGTAGGTTGGGTGTGCCATGCTTGATAAAATTCTGGGTAAGTCATGTTTTGGGCGCAGTCCCAGATGATCAGACAGCTCTTGTGATAAAGAGTCAAGTCGTTTTCGGAGATTTCGGAAGTTAGGCAATCTTTCAAACCAGAGACTGCGGTGGCTAAGTGTTGACCTTTGATAATTTCCCCTAAGATATCTGCCGCTTGCCACCGGGCAATGTTATCATCTGAATTTCTGATTAAATCGACTAAAGATGCGATCGCAACTACGTTATCTTTGCATATTTTCCCTAAGCTTACGGCCGCTCTCCTCTGGGTATTTTTATCCTGAAAAGTACCGATTAAATCGACTAAAGCTGAGATCGCAACTGAGTTATCTTTGTCGATTTTTCCTAAGCTATCTATGGCACTCCTCCAGGTATTATCATCCTCAGAAGTACCAATCAACTCCACTAAACCGGAGATAGCAACTGGGTTATATCCACCTATTTCTGCTAAGTCTTTTGCTACTTCTATCTGGGTATCTTCATCAATCTGAGAAGTACAAATTAACTTCACTAAAGCGGAAATCGCCCTTTCCCTATCCGTTTCTTTCAGAACTTCCCTTGCTCCCTCTGCAATTGGAGCAAGACATCTCCACCACTCCTGTTGTTCCTCATCAAAATAACCAAATCCCCACTTAATAATCTGCGACACAATCTCATCAGCAAGACTACAATCCTTAAACTCAGCAATCCCCGCAGCCGCGAGAAAATACGCCCGATATCCATAAAATTCACCACACCCATCCTCAAACTCAACCAACGCCTCGATAAACCCTTCCTTCTCCTCCTTCCCTACCTCCTCACGCCCCAACCACAGCAAAATCACCTCCTTCCACTGCTTCTCAAAAATGCGATATCGAGCATCAGGATGCTGCGGATTCCCAGGAAAATGATTCAAAAAAAAGTGCCAATCCTCAACCGCCAACGCCGCAAAATATTCCTGAAAAGTCGGATGATAAAAAGCATAAATCCCTTCCGCCGTCTCCGCATCCCTCGCCACCAAATTCAGCCAACCCAAACGACAAGCCAACTCAAACTGCGATGCACCCATCACCCGATATCCCACACTTTCACGTAACTGAAACCGTGACGTTTCATTTAACATCCCTGAAAGTGCCAATTTCCCCAAAGCGGCATTCAAATCCTGCTGCTGACTCCAATTCAAGTGCGGTTTTTTCCACTGATATAAAGTAGTCACAAACCGCTGATAAAGCTTAGCCTTAGTATCTGGTAAATCACCATCCAAGGATTGCCAAGTGCCGCACAGCAGCGAACATCTCAGGGGATTTTTTACTAAGTCTCGAATTCGCTCTTTTCCCAGTGATGCTAATGCTTCGCGTAGCTGCGCGGAGGGCGGGCACAGGGGCACCGCCCCTACATTGAGGGGATTCGTAGGGGCGGTGCCCCCGTGCCCGCCCTCTTCCCCGTGCCCGCCCTCTCCCCCGTGCCCGCCCCTGGGGGTTCCAAACCACTTATCAATGAACATCTCCACTTGTTCGGGATAGGAAAATTCCAGGGTGCGATAAGTATCAAAAGTATCCAACGCAGAGCCGATCGCATCCCAGACATTCTGCCGACAACTTAACACAATCCGCGCCCTTTGAATACAGCCGCCCGTTCTAATTTGCCGCTGAATTTCCGCCAAAGGATTGCCATCACCCGCAGCCATCTCATCCGCGCCATCCAACACCAACCAAACACGACTAGCATTAAACTGTGCCAAAAAATCATCCTTAATATCCGCCGTCGCCTCAGCCTTCCCAGCCCTCTTAATAGCCGCCAGCAGCCAACTATCAAATAAATAGGTTTCTAATTCCTTCCTCTGCAAATCCGCCAAGGATATCCAAATAACAATCGCCTCCGAAATTTCAGCAGCCACCCAATTAGCAATCCGCCGCAACAGCGTTGTTTTTCCCGCCCCCGGTTCCCCAATAATTCCTAACCGCTTCCCATTGCTTTTCGGGCTACTTCCTTGTCGCAGCACTTCCTCGAGAAACTCGCTATGTTCAAAGGTTTGAGTAACTTCCTTTTCCCGGTACAAATCCGAACCTTCCTCCGCCGCCAAATCCTGGCGCTTGTCAGGTACTTTGTGCCTTTCCACCAATCCCAGCGGCACATAAACATCATCTATTTGATGGTTGCCAAAAGTTAGCCGATCGCTACTAAGTCGCTGCTGTTCTTTCTCATCTAAAATCTGCTGACAAATACTCTGCCAGTCAATCGGTTGGTAAACAATCCGGCTCTTTTCCACTATCTCCTGAAGCCAAGCATACATTTCTTGGGTTCTGATATCGATCCGCGTTAAACTCTGCCCGGTAAAAATCTGAAAAACCTTTTCATTTTCCTTGATTTCCTGAGCAAAGTATGCTGAGACTAAGGGAAACAAATCTTGCTCTAACTTTGTTTTGTAGGGTGCGACATCGCAATTTTCCAGAGCAAGTTCCAGCAGCTTTTGGTTAACTTCTGCTACCCGATTCTGCTTTAACTCATCTGTGGCAGTCAGCAGCAATTCTATTTCATCTAAACCCTCAATCGGAATCCCAGACGGGACTGTTTCTTTATCGACTATTTCCAATTCAGATTTTAACTGCTTAATCTTCTTATCGAGCCATTCTAAATCAGGACGGTGTTGAGGTAAGTAAATAACGATTCCTTTAGAAGCCCTACGAGATGGCTCAACCAATTCTTTATGGCATTCTGAGGCGATTTGTTGTTGAGCTTTCAAGAAAGAACGTTTCAGCGCTTTTTCTAAATCGTGATTGACTATTTTCCCGTTTCGTGATACTTTTTTGATTCCCTTCAAATAGAGGTGCTTTGCTGCATCATTGGCTTGAGTCCCCAATATGGCTTGCCACACGACTGTGAAAAGTCCTCCCAATAACGCAGCATCTAGCATTTGACAGTTCTCCTAATTTTAGGCTCTAGGGGGTTAGTTTGATTGTAGGCGATCGACTTTATTTGCGATCGATCGCATCGGTGCGTCGCTTTGAGGTTTTCGATATGCAAGGCGAGGGATTCTTCGCAGGCGACACACCCTAGGATTACTCCAAGCGGGTTATTTTAATGATAGGCGATCGAGTTTGGTTGCGGGCGATCGACCTATGCTGCAATCATCACACCAAAGCTTCGATCGGCACATCAAAAGTCGATCGCTATCACATTAGAATTTAAGCAAAACCTTCAACTACTTTTCCATGATGACCACAAAATCCTCAATCAGCACATCAAAAGTGCGGGCCAACTTGTACACTGCCGCAAAGTCAACCATCGCCATCCCCTGAGAGCGCGCATAATTGCTAATCGTACTGTACCCCACGCCCGATCGCTCCGCTACTTCCTTCAGCGTCCATCCCTTCTCGGCCGCCAACTCTCGAACCCGCAGCCTGACTAAGCCTTTACTCATAATAATAAACTATTTACAAAATTTTGGATTTAGTATAATATAGCAAAAAGCGATCGCCCCCGGTCAGTCGATTTTAGATTTTAGATTTTAGATTTTAGATTGACTCTAAAGATGAATCTGGGATCTGAAACGTTGGTGTAAAATTTGGGGCCGCTTACGGCAGAAGTCGGCGCTTATATCCGTTTGGCGGCAAAGTCAGCGAAACTAAAGGCGATCGCCCGTTATAATTAATCCCGACAGACAATTTCTGTCGCTCGCACCCAGCAGATAGATTTACAAACCACCAGATGCACCTACAATGAGATCAGAAAATCAGTTAAGATCGTCCTGGGCGATCGGCCCCTCAAAAATTATTCACAAATCGTTGACGGTCAATCCGCGATCGAGATTTGTCACCGAAGAAACAGTCGCACTTTTGTTCAACATCACACCCGACCAAATTTACCGAATCGAATGCTGTCACAACATGGTGTACGTACACGCCAAAGGCCTCAGCAGGTTTGTCAGCTACGCCGATTTCCCCCCAATCAAAGAAGTAAAACCGGCCTGCACCCAAGACTATCTCGGCTGGTACAAACGCTGGAAACGCACCCAAGCACCAGAATTTTGGACTAAATTTTATACGTACAACTTCAAAGCCGCTGTTTCAGTTGACAGCTTGCACGAGTGGGGTAAATTAGTCGCTACAGTTAAATCGGTAATTTCTGCCTCAGCACTGCAACAACTACGCGATGTTTACGCTCAAGAAAAAACATTGATGGAAAGTTTCTAAAGCAGGTGGATTTACCTCGATTGTTCCCTACCAGTAAATGTAAGGTGGGGAGCATCTCAGTACCAGTAAATGTAAGGTGCGCAATGCGCACCCTACGAGATAGAGATTATGCTGAGAACTCTTTAAGCTGTTGCGGCCTTGAAATTGTGTATGTCAAGAAATAATTAAACTCTTGTGGAGTGGGCTTCTAGCCCGCTCCGAATATGCAATTTAAATGCGCAATAGCTGATTGATTATCTTCCAACTCCCACATATTGGAAACCAGCCGCTTCTAAAACCTTCTTATCCAAGAAATTGCGGCCGTCAATCATCACTGCATGAGCCATCAACTTCGCCATTTTATCGTAATCTAAATTGCGAAACTGTTCCCAGTCAGTCACTAACACCAAAGCATCGCAACCGTCGGCCAACCTTTCCGGATCGGTTTCTACCAAAACACCGGACAAACCGTGACGCAGCCCAGTTTGAGAAACAATCGGATCGTAAGCTTTAACTTTCGCTCCCAACCGGTTCAAATTCTCGATTAAATTCAGGGAAGGAGCATCCCGCAAATCGTCAGTATCCGGCTTGAAAGTCAAACCCAAAAGTCCGACTGTTTTACCTTTGAGAATTTTCAAAACTTGCTGCAACTTTTCAATTGCAATCAATCGCTGGCGTTCGTTCACTTCCACCGCCGCTTTCAGCAAATGCGCTTCATAGCCGTAATCGTCAGCAGTGTGAACTAATGCCGAAACATCTTTGGGGAAACAGGAACCGCCCCAACCGATACCAGCTTGTAAAAACTTGCTGCCAATTCGCGAATCTAAACCGATACCTTTCGCTACTTGGGTAACATCTGCACCAACTCGATCGCAAATATTAGCAACTTCATTAATAAAGCTAATCTTAGTAGCCAAAAAAGCATTAGCTGCGTACTTAATCATCTCCGCCGAACTGATATCAGTCATCACCACAGGTACCGCAGGCAAAGACGGATTTTCTGCAAACTTGCGATCGACAATTGGCCTGTATAATTGTAGCATCAGATCCATCGCCCGCTGAGAGTTGCTGCCCAGAACAATGCGATCGGGATTAAACGTATCGAAAACAGCGCAGCCCTCCCGCAAAAACTCCGGATTGCTAACCACATCAAATTGCACGCCAGTTTTTGCTGCTACTTCCTCACCCGTAACGCCCTCACCGCTTTGAGCTTTTTGACGTTCAGCCAAACCGTCTAATACAATCCTCCGCACCCAATCTCCCGAACCGATGGGTACAGTTGATTTGTTTACGATCACTTTGTAATCGCCATCGAGGTGAGC
The DNA here is from genome assembly GCF_020738565.1 of Microcoleus sp. PH2017_12_PCY_D_A. Lineage (NCBI taxonomy): Bacteria > Bacillati > Cyanobacteriota > Cyanophyceae > Oscillatoriales > Microcoleaceae > Microcoleus > Microcoleus sp. PH2017_12_PCY_D_A. The sequence continues at coordinate 33,327 of NZ_JAEQCI010000051.1, forward strand.
ACCAATGCCGCGCGCCACCGCTTCCACGTAGCGAGTATCGCTTTCCCCAGTAGGCAAAGGAGGCGTCCCCACAGCAATAAATAAAATGTCCCCGTGAGCGACTCCTGCTGCTAAATCCGAAGTAAATTCTAGATTTCCCGATTGAGATGAAGAGGACATTAATTCCGACAGTCCTGGTTCAAAAATAGGCGACTGTCCCGATTTCATTAATTTAACTTTTTCTTCGTTGTTGTCTACACAAATCACTTGGTGGCCGATGTGGGCCAAGCAAGTGCCGGTGACTAAGCCAACGTATCCTGTACCGATGACGCAAACACGCATATAAATCTCCTCTAAGTTAATAAACAGTTGACAGTTGACAGTAAACAGTTGACACGAAGATCGATGTGAAGAAGATCGATGTGAAGAAGATCGATGTGAAGAAGATCGATGTGAAGAAGGAAGAAGGAAGAGTTGACAGTTGACCCGGAGACAGTTGACGATCAAAAATCTTCAATCCTCAATCCCCAATCCTTGCATCCCAAATCCCAAATCTAAAATCGTTTGACAGTTGACCGCTTAACAGTTGACAGTTAAGAGTTGACAGTTGTTATTAGTCAGAGGGCAGAGGGCAGATTGAGGAAGTCAAGCGTGAAGTCGGAAGAAGTAAGAAGTAAAAATTCTCCCCCTCTCCCCCTCTCCCCCTCTCCCACTCTTCCCCTCTCCCCTTCTCCCCCTCTCCCCCTCTCCCCCTCTCCCCTTCTCTACTTTTGGTTTCCTTCGATGCGATCGCGAAAATCTTTGACAGTCAAATCTAAACCTTTATCCAGCGGCACAGTTGGCTCCCACCCCAACCAACTTTTAGCAAGAGTAATATCCGGTTGTCGCTGTTTTGGATCGTCTTGCGGCAGCGGTTTAAAGATAATTTCCGCCCCTGGATTAATCATGTTTTGAATTTTCTGTGCCAGTTCCAAGATAGTGTATTCGCCGGGATTCCCCAAATTCATCGGCCCGATTTCGTCGCTATTCATCAAACGAATAAATCCTTCTACCAAATCAGAAACGTAGCAAAAACTCCGCGTTTGAGAACCGTCGCCGTACACAGTCAGCGGTTGATTTCGCAAAGCTTGGACAATAAAATTGCTGACAACTCTGCCATCATTTTCTAACATCCGGGGGCCGTAGGTATTAAAAATTCGCACAACTCGAATGTCTACCCCATTTTGGCGGTGGTAGTCAAAAGATAGGGTTTCAGCTACTCGCTTCCCCTCGTCGTAACAACTGCGAATTCCGATACAATTAACGTTGCCGCGATAGTCTTCTGTCTGCGGATGCACATCCGGATCGCCGTAAACTTCTGATGTGGAAGCCAGAAAAAATCTTGCTTTTACCCGTTTCGCCAATCCCAGCATATTTAGCGTCCCGATGACATTTGTTTTAATTGTCTTGACGGGGTTGAACTGATAGTGTACTGGCGAAGCCGGACAAGCCAGATGGTAAATCTGATCTACCTCTAACCGAATCGGTTCCGTGATGTCGTGGCGGATCAGCTCAAAATAGGGGTTGTCCATCCATTTGAGGATATTGCGCTTAGTCCCGGTATAAAAGTTATCCAGGCAGACTACCTCGTGTCCTTGGGCCATTAAGCGATCGATCAGATGGGAACCGATAAAACCCGCACCGCCTGTGACTAAAATTCTCATGGGGGAAACTGCCGTTCTGTTTAGAGGGTAAGACTGTGGTACAACAATTCAGTCGATCGAATCAAACTTGCTAACAGAATAACAAAATTTGCACCGACAATGTAAAGACTTATCCGCAACCTGCATCAAATCTTTAATTAACTTAGCATTGTCAGATATATGCAACAGAGTGCGATCTACACTGGAGCTAACCTAGTTAATTTTACTTACACTTCTATAATTACGAATAATTACGAAAAAATACTGTTGACATTATCTCCAAAATGACTATATAGCTCTTCTCAGATAGGTGAGGTACGTTGTTGGGCTTAAGCCCTATACGTTTAGCGTTATATAAGCTATCAGTCATACCTCATTTTTTTGAGAAAGGCTATATAATTATATCTCTTATTTTTGGGTAAAAATATTAGTTAGCAAACATTAGTTATCAAACAAAAGATAAAGTCCTTACTACAAGCCTAATAAGGACTAAAGTCCTTACTACAAACCTAAGATCGCGCTGGTGACTCGTTCTAAATCTTCTTCAGTTAAATTAGAGCCAGAAGGCAAGCAAAGACCCTGCTCAAATAACGCTTCTGCAACTTCACCTCCGATACATTCACACTCAGCAAATACTGGCTGCAAATGCAAAGGTTTCCAAACCGGACGCGCTTCTATTTTCTCCTTCGCAAGTGCGAGGCGAACTTGTTCTCGATCGGCACCGAAAGCAGCAGGATTAATTGTCAAACAAGTCAGCCAGCGAGTAGCGCGTCCGAAATCAGCTTCCGGCATAAATTCGATTCCCGGCAGATTTCCCAAAGCTTGTTTGTAAACCTCAAAATTGTGCCGTCTCGCCTGAACTCGATCGCCCAAAACGCGCAATTGACCGATCCCAATTCCTGCTAAAACGTTGCTGAGGCGGTAGTTGTAGCCGATTTCGGTGTGTTGGTAATGAGGAGCCGGATCGCGAGCTTGCGTCGCCAAGAAACGGGCTTTTTCTACCAGTTTTTGGTCGTCTGAAACTAACATTCCGCCGCCGGAAGTGGTGATAATTTTATTGCCGTTGAATGAAAAAATGCCGATTTTGCCAAAAGTTCCCGGAGAACGGTTTTTGTAAGTAGCTCCTAGGGATTCTGCCGCATCTTCAATTAGCGGTATTCCATAGTCATTGCAAACTGCTAAAATAGGGTCAATATCGGCACTTTGACCGTAGAGGTGCACGATCGCCACAGCTTTGGGCAACTTTCCTAATTTGGCTCGTTTGTCCAGGGCTTCTCGCAACAATTCGGGATTCATGTTCCATGTAGTGCGATCGCTATCAATGAAAACAGGTTTTGCGCCTAAATAAGTAATCGGACTAGCAGTAGCAATAAACGTCAGAGTCGAGCAAAAAACCTCATCGCCAGCACTGACACCAATTAATTGTAAAGCTAAATGTAAAGCCGCTGTCCCTGAACTCAGAGCAGCGGCGTGACGGGAACCGACTACATCGCAGAATTCCCGCTCGAAGGCATCGACATGGGGGCCCACGGGGGCGATCCAGTTGGTGTCAAAGGCTTCTCGGACGAACTTTTGTTCGAGTTCGCCCATGTGCGGCGTTGAAAGGAGGATTTGTTTGGTCATATTATCTAAATTATTTTATGCTTTGCTGCGAACGGTGACAAGGCGATCGCATTTGAAAGAGGTGATATTTCCTTGCACGGTTAACCAACTAGGATCTGGTTCCTCTCCATTAGCCCAAGCGATTAGCGCCGCCGGAATATTTGCACCGGCCATCTGGGAAAATGGGTAGCCGCCACCAAAACGCGGGTTCAATTCCAGCACGCACAAACCTTGTTGGCCCACAATTACGTCGCAGTCCAGGTTGCCAATATGACCCAGTTTTTGACCTATTTTCTCACCCAGTTGTTTCAGTTCTTGATTTTCGAGTGTCACCGCGCGATCGGTTTCTCCGGCTCCCATGGTCAGCTTGCGCTTGACAAAAGTCGTGATGTATGAACCATCTAAGTTATTAATAATATCAAGACCGTGTTCTTGTCCGATTAATCGCTCTTGAATTAAGATACACCGATCGCGATCGGAGGAGCTTACTTCTGCCAAGAACGATTTCATAATCGATTTTTTAACAAAGCGATAAGCTAATTCCAATTCTTCATCATCCTCAGGATATTCAATCCCAATGGATGCACTTCCCCAGCGGGGTTTTACTACTAAACGAAAGGTGATTTCTCCTCGCTCAATAGCTGCTCGTGCTTCAGCGAGTGAAAGATAAGTTTCTGGGGCAGAAATACCTATATTTCGTAAAAATTGAAATGTGGCAAACTTGTCAAAACAAATATCAATAACTTCGGGAGAGGAAACAACTGGAATCGTTCCTATGGTGAGAAAGCGATCGCGTTGTTTCGCCAGGTAAGGCAATTCTAGATCGTTCAGCGGTATGAGCAAGCGTACTTGTTTTTGCTGACAGATATCCAGCAGCTTCTCGAAGTATTCGCTGCGATCGATACGCGGCAACAAAAAACTTTCATCAGCTTCTTGTAACGTCGGCGCTTCTATGGTAGCATCACCAGCAAATACTTTTCCTTGATTGCCTAGTGCTTCTTGGAAGAATTTCAACAGGTAGTTGCGGCGTCCCGCACAAGTCAAGAATACATTCATATTTTTACCTGTTACAAAATATAAGTAGAAAACACATTCTGAGAAGTTTCTCGCCGTCTGATTAGTTTATACTCGTCCTGGATGGAGTCATAGCTAATAATGGGCGGATTGGGGCGAATAAATGGTGGCTTGAAGACTACAGTATAAGCACCCATATTCTCAACAACTGTATAATCTCCTATACCTATTTCTCCCGAATAGTCCTTGTATAAACAATCATGCTCCATACAAGTATATCCCACTATGTCCACCGGCCCTGCAAGTTTTCTTTGAGCGCTATTTTCCTCGTCTCTGTAAACTCGCAACGACAGATTTTTATCAGTCCCGGTTGGCTTAACGTTGTGGACGCTACCGACTACTAGGGCAATTTGGCGCGATCGCACTTTTTTTAATCCCACAACTTTAGCCACAAAATTCAACACATCGGATACAATGGCTACTCCAGGTTCAATAATTAATTCGGGACCAGAATTACCGGGATATTTGCTTTGTAATTGCGGCGCAACTGCGGCGGCGTATTCCTGATAGTTGGGAATACAGCCATCAAATTGACTTTTTAAATCATCGGTCATTTTTCCGTAAAAACCACCGCCGATATCAATAAATCTTGGTTGTTTATCCTTGAAATAATAATCGGTTAGTTCGATAATTTTCTGAGTGCGACGTGCGTAGGAGTCCGTGCTTCTTGCCGATGTAGAAATATGACAATGCAGTCCATCAACATCACAATTACTTAATTCTGTCAGTCTTTGGAAAGCGCGATCGAGTTCGCCTCCAGCTACATCAAACCCAAATCTAGATATGCGACTGGTGTCAATCTCAAAATTACATCTCAAACCAACAGCTATGTTTTGTTCAGGCAATCTTTGTGCCAAAGCTTCGACTATTTCTACTTCTTCTAAGGATTCCAAGTTGACTGTAGAACCTGCCAAAATAGCTTTCTCTAGGTCTTCTGGATGCTTCAGCGGGCCATTAAAAATAATTCTGGTGGGAGGTACGCCAATACTTATGGCTAAGTCATACTCCATTTGGGAAACAACTTCTGCGTACCCTCCCATAGAATGCACGGTTTGGCATAGCTTGGGAATATAATTAGTCTTGTAAGAATACCCCTGGTTGGTATTGGGATAAAACGAGGGAAACCTGGAGCAAATCTTTATAGTTAGTTTCAAATTGTCTGAGATCCAAAATAAAAAAAGAATCGCCGTATTCTTTTTCTAATCTGTGAAGTGTTTGCCAACAGAGTTGCATTTTTCTAGCCTTATAACGTGACTCTATAGCTATAAAAATTTTGTGGCTGGGAAAAGTTATTTCTTACAAACCACGTATAACATTCCGTTAAGTTGCTTTTTCAATAGTTCTTCACCAGAAGCAGCCATTTCTCCTTGGTTAACTTGCTCCGCAGAACCAAGAGAAACTACTTCAAAACCAACTTCTTCGCAAATCTCGCAAATCTCGTCAATTTTATACCAATAGGTATAAGGGCCTTTATCAACAAGAGCCGCCCAGTTTGGTTTATCGTTATGCTTCAGCCAGGACATAGATTGCATTGTTCGATTCGAGCCGATCGCTTTCCTCAACAAAGATAGATACCATAGATATGGTATCTATCCTATATTTTTAACTCGGCAATCAAAACAAAGGAAGGAGAATAAAATATAGCCTCCTTTCTTTAAAATACGGTGAGCTTCCTTAAAGGCATTCAATCTTCCCAAGTCATCTTGGATGAAACAGATAATTTGCTGTAAATATATTGCTTGCTCGAAACTACTATCTTCGTAAGGTAGATTTGTGGCATCCTGTACTTCAAAGGAAAGACCATTGTTTCCTGCTCTCTGTTGTGCTACTTCGATCATTTCGGGAGCGCAATCAAATCCAGAAAGAGATGTAAATCCTAATTTTTGCATCTCTATCAAAATTCTTCCCCCTCCCGTTCCTGCCTCAATTGTTTTTCCTTGTTTCTCCAAATATTTTTGAATCAGATATTTTTCTTCAATTTTTAACTCTTCTAAATAAGCCCATTTGGTAAACTCTACGTTGCTGAAAACATTCACATTCTCTAGCATAATTTTCCTCACTACAATTCGAGCGTTTTAATTACCACAAAGATAATTCACAGCATTTCTTGCCCAATCCCCCACTCAAGAGCTACGGTGTACGCACAAGTCGAGTTGGAAATCACATGACGGAAAACAATGAAAATTTATATTTTAAATCCTTGATTTACCTTAACCCTTGTCAATAAACTAAAACTATTGACAAGTATCTGGATCGTCTAAAAACCTTGCCTACTCAGGGTTTTATCTGACACAGCAAGGTTTTGGTAAGTTGTGTGTACGCGGTAGCACTCAAGAGGAGGATTAATTTCCCATAAAATCTTCCACTGTGACATGATTAGCTTGGCTAATCCCTTCTTTTTTAACTACTTTCCATACTGTCAGGAAAAGTATTTTCAGGTCAAGCCACAAACTCCAATTATTCACATACCAAACATCCAATTTGAATTTTTCTTGCCAAGATATGGTATTGCGCCCGTTAATTTGCGCCCACCCTGTAATACCGGGCATCACGTCATGGCGACGTGCTTGTTCGGGACTGTAGCGCTCTAGATATTCTACGATTAAAGGACGCGGCCCAACAAAACTCATATCGCCCTTAAGAACGTTCAAAAGTTGAGGGAGTTCGTCAAGACTGGTTTTCCGCAGAAATTGACCGATCGCAGTCAGGCGCTTTTCGTCGCTTAAAAGGTTCCCATCGGCATCGCGATCGTTAGTCATGGTGCGAAACTTATAAAAGGTAAAAATCTGACCATCTTTACCGGGACGTGGTTGGGTGAAAACAATTGGTGTACCCATAGGCAGGGAGATGGCGATCGCCACAAATAAGATAAAAGGAGAGAACAGCACGAGGGCGATCGCAGCAAACAGGCGATCGCATACAGACTTAACCAATCGGCTGATTGTTTTAATGATAACTAATTCATTAAATTCAGCAATCTGCGAGTGGGGTTTTACGAAATGTACTTTAGAGATACTCATGATTGATAAAATTTAGACCAGTAAAAATGCGAAACAACAACACTTAATAATAGAAGCCCTGACTGCTGCCGAATTAAGGCTTCAGACACATATTTTTTTCAGATTCAAGGATCGAAACTAATAAATAGACATATTGCAGTGTCACTGTCTGAATTACTAGCAATTTAATTCTGCTCTTTGAGCCCTATTTGTTTGTCACTTTATTCTATTTGTCCGTTTGGGTAATCGTGGATTTACGCACGGTACTTTGTTATATATATTTGCACGAGCAGAGTTCACGGGGTGATAAAATTGGTTAACTTTACAGAAAATTTAAAAAAAATCGGAGTTTTATAAGTTTTTCGTAAAAATTATATTGAGCTCATGTACGCTGGCATCGAAAAATTAACAGCATATATAAGTAGATCTACGTATTTGATGGCAAATCGGTACGATCTTCTAGCCCGTGGCACAGAGAGGATGGTGCCACGGGCTGCGTTTGTGTGGTTTGGCCTCTTTCAGGCGATCGCGCTTTGTGCAGTAAAGTCTCCGCAAAAGGTCAAATACCAAAGCTTATAAGTCAATACGGTTCAATTAACACTATTTATGCCCTGGAGATCCCCTCGCATCCCCCTTAGGATCGGGGGACGAAAGAGAGCATTCTTGTCCCCCCTTTTTTAAGGGGGGTTAGGGGGGATCTCTCTTAAGTTAACGGTATTGGCTTATAAGTAACTCCACAAAAAAACATAACACCGAGAAACCGGGTTTCTCGGTGTTATCATATCCGGTAGCTTCATCCCTCATTGGATTCGAGATGAGTAGGTTCAGCGTACTCTAACCGTACAAAGACTGTACCCATTCCCATTCTTGCCTCAACCCTTCCCTCAAAGAAACCTGGGCCTGATATCCCAAGATTTTCTGAGCTTTTGATGTGTCAGCGCTAGTATCTCGCGCATCTCCTTTGCTCGATTCTAGGTAATTGATGCGTATAGGGCGATCGACAATGCTTTCCATAGTCTGAATAACTTCCGCCAAAGCAACTCGACTTCCCCCTCCAATATTAAATATTTCCCCGACAGCTTCCGGCACTTTAGCGGCAGCTAAATTAGCGGCAACGCAATCGCTGATAAATGTGAAATCTCGCGTTTGCTGTCCGTCTCCGTAAATTGAAATCGCTTCCCCGCGCAAAATTGACTTGAAAAATATGTGAAATGCCATATCGGGACGCTGGCGAGGCCCGTAAACAGTGAAATAGCGCAGCATGGTTGCGGGAACGCCGAAATTGTGATAATAAAGCGAAGCCAAACGTTCAGCGGCTAATTTGGTAATGCCGTAGGGAGAAACTGGTTGAGGACAGGCAGTTTCGGAAGTAGGAAAAGTTTCAGCATTGCCGTACACCGACGACGACGAAGCCAATACAAACTTTTTCAGTTGCGGTGCATCTTTTGCTGCTTCTAAGAGTACCTGAGTTGCATTGATATTGCGATCGGTATAGCTGCGGAAACCGTATCCCCAACTAGCACGGACTCCTGCTTGGGCTGCTTGGTGGTAAATGACTTCTGCATTGGCTAATAGCGGTTTCCAATCCAAAGATAGGATATTGCCCTCAATTAGTTTAAAATTCGGATTTTTTTCAAAATGAGCGAGATTTTTTCTCTTCAATTCGGGATTGTAGTAATCGTTGACTTCATCAACTCCGATTACTTGTTCACCTTGGTTTAAAAGAGTTTCGACTAAGTTAGAGCCGATAAAACCAGCCGCGCCTGTAACAATATTACTCATGGGTTGATTGTTGATTCTTGATTGTTGACTTCAGCATATAAAGCCTCGTATTGCTTTCAGGATATGTGGCAGGTCATAATTAACCATATTTTCTCGTCCGCCCTTGCCCATATGTTGAGCTTCCTCTGGATGGTCTAAAATCCAGGTCATTGCTGATGCTATTTCGTTGATATCTCCCAACTTTACCAGCAAACCATTGCCATTTTCTAATAAATCACGAGTGCCTCGAATTTCTGTACCGATGACGGGGACTTCGATGCAGAAAGATTCCATGACGCAATTAGGAAGCCCTTCTTGAGAGGAAGCAATCAGAGTAGCTACCGAGGCACGCATCAAAATGGGGATATCTCGCCGCAAGCCCAAAAAATGTACTTGCTTTTGAATTCCTAATTCTGATGCTAGTTCTCGCATTTCCTCCAAAATTATGCCATCTCCGACCAAAGCTAAGTGTACTTGAGGTCGAGCTAGTTGGGCAAATGCCTTGAGAATATTGCCAGGGCGCTTGCGGGGAATAAATTCAGCCACCGACAAGAATAAAGGGTTTTCCGACCCTAGTCATGGGCTGGAGATGAAACATCGGGGGCAACGACGGGGGATTGCCTCTAGGAAATGCTAGAAATAGAGTTGCTGAGTTTTTGCCACCTGTACCAGTTGGGTCAGTATTGTGCAAAAAGTGGGTGCGATCGCCCGATCGCACTTGGTTTAAGCTAAGACAGAAAGGGCGATCGCAGCCATACCTCGCTAGAATTAAAAGTGGAATTATAGTAAAATTATAGTTAGCAGTACGATCGGCTAAAAAGGAAGGATTAAACTGTGCAACTAGAAGAATACTTCAACTTTCTAGCACCTGATGACATTCGCCTGAAAGATTCGCGGATTGGAATTGAAACTATCCTGTACGAGTACATTTATCGTGCTCGCACCCCAGAGGAAATTGCCAATATTTACACTTCGCTGAGTCTCGAACAAGTTTATGCGACCATTCTGTATTATCTTCACAACAAAGAATCTGTGAGCAATTACATCGCTGACTGGTTGGAATGGGGACGCAGAATGCGAGAGGAACAGCAGCGAAACCCGTCGCCTGCGGTGCGGAAACTGATGCAGTTAAAGGCAGAAAGAGAAGGCAAAAAGGCGAAAAATGCTCAGATATCTCATGGATGAAAATGTTAATCCAGTTTATATTAACCAACTGCGCCGGCGGGAATCAGATTTGATAATTCGGGCTGTGGGAGAACCGGATACTCCTCACAAAGGTACTTTTGCTTAATAAAGAGGAGGAGGAGTGAAAACAATCGAGGAAATTCGCCAACAACTTCAATCCGGGGAGTTAGAGGTAAGTGTTCATGCTTTGAGACGGATGGTAGAACGTAACATCAGTGAAATAGAAATCAGACAGGTGGGAGAAAATGCTATAATTATAGAAGACTATCCAGATGATAAATATTCGCCAAGCTGTTTAGTCTTAGGATTTACCACAGAAGGAAAAGTTTTACACGTACAGGTTTCTCGAAAAGAATCAGATAGTCTCAAAATAATTACCCTTTATGAGCCTGATGCAAATCAGTGGATTAACTACTCGCAGCGGAGGTAAAAATGTTTCAGTGTCATGTTTGCGGTTCCACAGAGGCACAAGAAAATTTGGTTGATGAAGTGTTTCGAGTTAATGGTAAACTGTTTGTTGTTGAGAAAATTCCAGCTACAGTTTGTTCGCGCTGCGGTGAAGTAACTTTTAGTATGGAGAGGGGTGAAAGAGTCCGCAAAATGCTAAACGGAGATAGCAAACCTGTCAAGTCGATCGAAGTGGACGTTTTTGCTTATTGAGCAAACGTAGGGACACGACACTGCCGTGTCCCTACAATCGGATACGATCGACCAGGATTCGGTATGAATAGTAGCACAAGAGAAGTTCGATCGCCCTTGTGTGAAAAACAGCAAGGTACGCGCGTGCGTAGCTATCCTGTAGGGAATCGCCATTCTCGATTTTAGTGGCTTCCTCCCAATGACATCTGAACCCAGCGGCGAAATAGTTCCACAGCAATACAGTAGCAACCATTAATTTCTTTAACAACATCGTGGCGTTCCAGAGTTTTTAATGCTTCCTGTAAACTTGTTTCATCCATCCCTATTTCTGTACTCAGCCTGTCGAAATTCATTCCTTCTAAGTGAGGTGCTAATGCTGTTAAAATCTCCTGTTGTCCCGATGCACCTTCCGCTGCTTGACCCCAAACTCCTGTAAAATAGTAGCGACCTCTGGTGAAAAATTCCGGGTCATTGATGACTGTTTCTACATCTTCTGTGGTAAACATTGGATCGCGGGGGCGTCCCATTTCAAATACTCGGTCGTTGTAGTGGCGGACTAACAGGAATCCTACCAGTTGCGTCAGGTAGGGTTGGCCGTGAGTTAGTTCGTAAATGCGATCGAGTGCTTCCGGTTTGTAGTCGAGGAGAAAATCATCATCGGGATTGGCTAAAACTTGGCGAGTTGCACCCAAACTCAGGAAACCGACTCGGATGGGGATGATGCTAGCAAAAAAAGGATTGAAATAATCCTCGGTCATTTCATCTAAGGTGTGCAATCCCGCAAACGCAAAGGCTATTTTAGAACTCATTTGCACCATGCCGCGCAAAAAACCGATAAAATCGCGATCGATTTTCCCAGCGTCTATCAATTTTTCGATGTGTTCAAACTCGTCTAAAGCCACGATCAATCCACCTTCTATATTTCCTAGCACTTGTTCGATATAGCGTCGAAAAGTGATGTAGGGCAAATCGAGTAAATCTTTATCTAGTGGAGGAGCAATTTTGACTGTTTTGGCAATGGCATCGGTGACGAATATTAGTAGTTCGCCGACTCCTTGAGAACAATCTGCTACCAGCAGCAAGTTGACATAGGCTACCTGTACCTTCGAGCCGAGACAGTTGCTAGCATTCAACAAAATCGAAGTTTTTCCCATCCGCCGATGACCGTAGAGAGCAACAGATTGCAGGCGAGATCCTTTTACCCACAACTCCTCTAATTCTCTGATGATGTCTTCGCGGCCCACAAACAGATTGCCTTGGACTGGATCGCCAATTACATAGGGGTTATTGACAGGTTTTGCAATCGAAATATCTCCTATTTTTACTGTTAATGGCAGTAATATTTCTAGCCATTTTTCGGCATTTTTAAGAATTAAATTTTGTTCGGCTTTTGGTATAATGTCTGCTTGATTTCGGATAATTGCAAGTTGACCTAATGATCGGTTTAGGGCAAGAGAACGGGCAGAACGAGATATGCCATTTTGGACGAGTTGTACCTCGGCAATTACCTGTCGTAGAGAGGCAATTACTTCCCAAGTAGTTTCGCGTAGCAGAGGTGAAGTTGGGGAAGGTGGCAGTTTCAGGGAAGCAATTTCTGCTAGTTCTGATGTTTGGTGAAAACCTGTGAGAATTTGCGCTAAGGCAAACATCTCCTCTCCATAAAGCAAATCTCGGACTACAGAAAAAGCTGCTGTCGCTTTGTCTGGTTCCTGTTCGTGGAGATACCAGAAACCAGCGGCAGATGCACGAGCAGGAGTATCTAAACGAAGTTCTGTTTGAAAACGAGCTTGAATTTGTTGGTGCCAAGGTATGAAGATGAAAAAACCTGTTACTACTTCTAACTTCATTTTTTGACTGAGAGAAGCTGAGGCAAAACGCACTAAATTCCAATCATAAGGATCTTCTGATAATTGAGCGACGCGATAGATGAGTTGGTCTTTTGGTGTCTCTGCTAGCACGCGATTTACAGCTTTAATAGCAGGGATAAACTGAAGAGTAAAGTTTAGTAATTCGTCAATGTTGTGCAATCCTGTTTCCCAATCCCGCCTCAGCCAATTAGCTATTTGAGCAGACAGGTAGGGAAGGGGAAGTGGAGTAATGTGAGGAAATTGTCTATTTTGATGTTGACGCTGGAGTAGGGTAAACGGTACGGCGAAAAGCCAATTTTCAGGACGTGCGATCGCCACGGCTGACGCCAACCCCAACCCCAAGCCCAACCCCACACCCAACCCCACGCCGGAACCCACGCCGGACAATACGCCCAAACCCACACCCAAGCCCGCACCCACCCCTACGCCGGACGCCACGCCCACTCCCACACCTGACCTCACGCCTAAGCCCACGCCCAGCGCCAGGCCCAACCCCAGGCCAGACGCCACGCTGGACACCATACCGGAGGCCACGCCGTAGGTTGCGCCCAACACCACGCCGAATGCCACGCCTAACCCCACGCCGGACGCTACTCCTAACTGCACGACGGATGCCACGCCGGATGCCACGGCGAAAGCTACGCCTGAAACTACAACCCACCAATTAATAGGAATACTTATGCGTAACAAAAATATATTAAAACCTATAGGGATAGCAAATATTAAGATCGACGCTTGCAAAATTAACTGACGCTGGACGGGATTTTGACGCAACCAATCCCACTTTTCTCGCCAAGTTTTAGCATCTTGTAAACTAGATTCACCCCCAAAAGTAGACTCATACCACCGCAAAGCTTGAGGAAAGTAAAACACCCAATATAACAATCGCAGGTAGTCTAAAGGATTCCACAAAGAAAGAGGACGTTTCAGTTTTGGTGCTAAATCTAAGCGAGGAATGGGGGGATGGTTTTGATTCATAAATAGGTGGGATAAATAAATTCAACTATTAGTTATATAATAAGACTTAAGCACGGGGGTTCAGAAACCCGGTTTTTTGCGAAAATACTTCGGACTCACTCATAGATTCGGTAAAAACCCGGTTTCTTTGGCGGAGTGCACAATTCCTGGGGGCTCAGAAACCAGGTTTTTACGAAAATACTTCGTTACAACGCGAAATTTGCTAAAAACCCGGTTTCTTGGGTTGCAGCGCGTAAATCTCGACTCACAAAACTTATCGTCACAACCAAAGAAACCGGGTTTTTATCGAATCTGCTGGTTACAACAAAATATTTTCGTAAAAAACCCGGTTTCTGGGCACTCATGTAAATCCTAGTTGAGATAACGAGCATAAGTTTGATAGCATAACATCATCAATTTCTGAGGATAGCCACCACTTTCAGCAATTAAACCCGCAATTTCATCCTCAGTAAAACTCACGGGTTGAATAACAGGTGTTAACCAGTCAGCCTTGAGGCGACTATCAATAAATTCGCGACTAATTTTATCATCCCATTGCTTCAGAGTTTCCTCAATGCAAATCCCTTTGAAAGGAGATGTCATATTTTGGTCTTGACTGTCAGGAAACAGAGTATCGAGAGAGGTGCAGGCGGCGACAACTAAACGCAAAGGTGCGTTGATTCCCTCGGCTAAACCCCGCAATTGGCCGCGTACTTGGTTAGTAAATCCATCCCAGGTCATTTTCTCGACTTCATCTAAAAGCAACAGGAATCGGTGCGATTCTAAAGCCCGTTGTAGTTGATATCCTTTGACTATCTCGATACCTACTAAGCTGCACAAAGCACCGTAAAAGTCATTTTCATCATAAACATTTTGCAGATTGAGGTAAATGGGTTGGCGCGGATGACGGAGTTGAGTTGGCGCTTGTCGGTAAATGGCTTGTAGGAGAGAACTTTTGCCGATCGCCCTTTCGCCGATAATTGCTACACTACTACCACTATTCAGTGTCTCAAACACCCGCCGTATTTCTCGCTCTCTCCCAAAGAAATATCGCGAATTGTCTATCTTGCCATGTTGGGGAATAAACGGATTATTGTGGTTGGGATTATCGACTGCGATCGAAGAAACCGGGTTTTTCACCGAATCTATCGACTGCAACGAAGTATTGTCGTGAAAAAACCCGGTTTCTGGGCCCCGCGTAGTTGTATTGGGATTTGTAATGTCTTGCCAATCCAATCCTAAAGCCTTGCAAATTCCCACAAAATACTGGCGACTGACAGCCTTCTGGGTAAAAAACTTATGAATTGCTTGAATATCGATGCCTGTCTTTGACTTTTTGCCTTCCCCGATCGTAACACGATCGGCTAAGTCTTGGCGACTCCAGCCTTTGTCTGTGAGAGCAATTGTTGCTTTTTCGATTCCTGCTTGGGATACTGTGAGCGATCGCTCTGTCATAGCCAAATTACAAACCTTTTAAGTATTATAACGGGCGATCGCCAACCAAACATATCCCAAACGCACATCAAACTCATAGTAACTGAAACCCATACACAGGATGACTTTCACGCTTTTAGCCTTTAGACTTAAGACATATTCAAGAAAAGGTAGCAATCATGAAAACTAAATCAAATATCACACCCGCTAAACCGAAATCTCCTAAAATGACTCCTAAAAACACTCCTCCTCAAATTCCCCCAGCTTTCCAGCTAGTTTTCCGCAGCGTTATTTGTTTGACTTTACTTTCTGGAGGCGTGTGTGTATCTCTGGGTACTAAAGATAGTTTATCTTCCCAACAAATTCGGATTTTTGAGAGTTGCAATACCACTTGGAATATGGGTGTGGGTGCAATTTTTGGACTTTTGGGTAGCAAGGCTGACGACTTATTCGGCGCGGATGATGAGGATGATGATTATGAGTAATCGCTAATCATTTATTGGCTGAAAGCGCGCACTTTTCATCCCTCATCCGACACATCCACTGTCCAATCTTCAAACCTCAAACGCGGTACACGCTCAAAATCCCGCCGATTCCGCGTCACCAAAACGGCATTTCTGGAAATCACAATAGCCGCAATCCGCAAATCCTGCGTACCCACGCGAATTTTTTGACGCACCAAATCAGTGTAACAATTGTAAGCATCTCGGTCAAAATCAAGCAAGTTGATATTTCTGAAATCCTCCAATGTTTCCCGCAGTTGTCTGTAAGCAAAAGTCAATGTATTTTCTGAGTTAGCACTTTTTATCTGATTAAGTCGTCCAGACAATTGTTCGACAACTGTAACCATTGTAATTGCAATTTCTTCAGGATTGACTGCATTAATCCGCTGTCTTATTTGCGGATAACCTCTTTGCAAAAGAGATAAATGATCGGTGTCGAGTACCCACAAACTCACTTAACTGCTTCCTCCGCATCAAGTTTACGGTAATACTCTTCCATTTCTGCATATTGTTCGCGACGAGAGGCTTCGATATCCGCCTGCATTGCCTCGAATTGCGGATCGTCTTTGTACTTACCTGCTAACTTCATCCAAGGATTGTCGGGTTTTGGTGGTTTTATTTCCAGAGAAATGAGTTCAGCTTTTGCTAAACGATCGCCCAAAATGCTGCTAATATTTGCAAGAGCTTCTTCGCGAGTATTCCCCTGAGCCTTACAGTCAGACAAACCTAGAACCAGTGCCTGATAATTTCCCTCTGTTTCCTGTTCCATGAGGACTGTCAAACCGGGAACATCCGCTTTTTGTTGTTGAATTTCCAGAGAAATAAGTTCGGCTTTTGCTAAACGATCGCCCAAAATGCTGCTAATATTTGTAATAGCCTCTTCGCGAGTATTCCCCTGGGCATTACAGTCTGGCACACCCAACACGATCGCCTGATACTTTCCTTCTGTTTCTTCGATGAGGACTGTCCAGGAAAAATTACCTAATTTTGCCGAGGGTTTTAGTAATATTTGAGTATTCATAAGAGTAAATTCAAGTAACAATTATGCCTTAATTATAACGGGCTTGCTAGCTCTTTAGGGCGATCGCACTCCCAAACCAAAGAAACCGGGTTTTTACCAATTCTACGGGCTGGAACCTCTGAATTATCGTAAAAAACCCGGTTTCTGACAACCCGTGCGTCCAAGAGCGTCCCGAATATACAATTTAAATCGGAAACAGACGATCGGGACGATCGCACGCGCGATCGCCCCAACACACAAACTACGAATCGCGATCGAGCTTAAGCACAGCCATAAAAGCCTCCTGCGGCACATCAACAGTACCCACAGACTTCATCCGCTTCTTACCCTTCGCCTGCTTTTGCAGCAACTTCTTCTTCCGCGAAATATCGCCGCCGTAACACTTCGCCAACACATCCTTCCGCAAAGCCGGAATATGTTCCGAAGCAATCACCTTAGCGCCAATAGTCGCTTGAATAGGCACCTTAAACTGGTGGCGGGGAATCAACTCCTTCAGTTTTTCCGTCAACCCGCGGCCAACATTGTAAGCCTTATCCCGGTGCACGATCATCGCCAAAGCATCAACCGGATCGCCATTAATTAAAATGTCCAATTTCACCAGCGGATTTTCGCGATAACCGATCAGGTGATACTCCATACTCGCATAACCGCGCGATCGCGATTTCATCTGATCGAAAAAGTCCGTCACCACCTCCGCCAAAGGCAACTCATAAACCAGCGTAGTCCGCCCCTGACTCAGATACTTCATATCCATAAAAATGCCCCGCCGACTTTGAGACAACTCCATCAGCGCCCCCACATAAGTTTCCGGCGACAGCATTTCTACCCGCACGTAAGGTTCCTCAATTTTCTCTCGATACTGAGGCTCTGGCAAGTGGCTCGGATTGTCAATTGTTAACACTTCTCCCTTATTTGTTGTGACTTGATAAACCACAGAAGGAGCTGTAACAATCAAATCCAAATTGTATTCTCTTTCCAATCTTTCCTGCACAATTTCCATGTGCAGCAAACCCAAGAAACCGCAGCGAAAACCAAATCCCATCGCACTAGAAGTTTCCGGTTCGTAGGAAAGCGCCGCATCGTTGAGTTCCAGTTTTTCCAAAGCTTCCCGCAAGTCGGGAAATTGGTCGGCATCGATCGGGAACAAGCCACAAAAAACCATCGGCTTAGCCTCCGTATAACCAGGCCAAGGCTCCGGTGCAGCCTTTTTCACCAAAGTAATCGTATCCCCGACACGAGCATCAGCTACCGCCTTAATTGCCGCACCCAGATAACCCACTTCTCCTGCGTGCAGTTCGTCTACTTGTACTTGCGTCGGTGACAAGATGCCCAATTCATCGATGACATATTCCTTCCCCGAAACCATCAACAACACCCGATCGCCCTTTTTAACACTTCCGTCCATCACTCGGAAATACACAATTACCCCGCGATAAGCATCGTAATAACTGTCAAAAATTAGCGCCCGCAGCGGTTTCTCAACAGTATCCTGCGGCGGCGGCACCAATTCCACGATCGCCTCCAGAATATCATCAATACCAATTCCTTCCTTAGCAGAAGCCTCAATCGCCCCGCTACAGTCCAGACCGATAATTTCTTCAATTTCCCCTTTCACCCGTTCCGGTTCCGCCCCCGGCAGGTCAATTTTATTTAGAACCGGAATAATTTCCAAATTATTTCCCAAGGCAAGGTAGACATTTGCCAAGGTTTGTGCTTCCACGCCTTGAGAAGCGTCTACCACCAGCAGCGCGCCTTCGCAAGCAGCGAGCGATCGCGAAACCTCATAGGAAAAGTCAACGTGTCCGGGAGTGTCGATCAGATTGAGCACGTACTCCTGACCGTCCTTGGCAGTGTAATTCATCCGAGCCGCTTGCAGCTTGATCGTAATGCCGCGTTCGCGTTCGAGCTCCATATTGTCTAAAAACTGCTCCTTCATTTCCCGTGCCTTCACAGTCCCAGTCGCCTGCAACAGTCGATCGGCCAAAGTCGATTTTCCGTGGTCGATGTGAGCAATAATCGAAAAATTACGAATGCGAGATACAGGAACGTTTGTCATAAAACCTATCGGCAAAAGATTGACTTTTGTTGTATTATAAAACTTCATTCAATCTACAGTCATTTATAGTCATTTAGAGACTTAAATAGAATTTAATTTTTTCTCGGTTGTGGGTTGACAAAGCCCTTGTATTTATGCTATGTTCTCTCGCTTCCTCCAGCCGAGACGCCCTCCTCAGAAAAAGTTTTGTCTCTGTTCTTTTACAGAAAACTCTGGAACAGTTGAGAAAAAGGCTCACAGCAGCATCCCGCATCAAACGAACAGCGCAGTCCATTTGAGATTTGAGATTTTAGACTTCCGGGTGAGACTTCAACGAGGGCCAGCCTCGATTCGGAAGACAGGAGAACGATTTTAGATTTACTGCACAACAGATTTAGATTTGAGATGGGAGACTGCGGCGCGAGACTTGAGCGAGGGCGAGCTTCGAGTCTCAAGAGAGGAGAACGATTTTCAATGATTACTGCACAACAGATAAATCTAGGAGATCGATCGAGCAGGAGTCTAAAATTTTGGGCCGCTCACGACGATTGTCGGGCGCTTGTATCCATTTTTGGGGTCAAGTTACTCTACAGAGGCCGATCGCCCACTTAAAAATATTGGTGAGAAGTTGCTAGCGCTTGACAAGAAGCAGATAATTTGGTCAAATGACGGAAGCGGAACGGTAAGGGTGTAAAACAAATATAGGTTTTGATCCGCTGTGCATCTCTACCAGGGATTAAGGCATCACTTCCTTCAAAACACTTCCTTCAAAACAAAAAAGCGTAAATTCCTAGAAGGAATTGAAACTTAAGAATTAAAACTAGGATTTTTTAACTATGAGCGAGTCAAGTATACACTCCCACAGTTCGTCAGAAAAAGTGGAACTGTCTATCCACATCGATTCTGAACTGCTAGACCAAATTAAGCACTTGACAAATGACCCCAGTAAAGTCATTGAAACAGCAATCAAGCAGTGGCTCAGAGGCGAGCGTCGCGAAGACGATCAGGCTATGAGTTTGCGCCGCACTCCCCCAGTCCCGCCCCGCGGCGAGTGGAACGACTGAGATTCTCTCCTCTCAAAGCCCTCCTACGGCGCGCGTAAATCAGCATGACTGTGAAATTGTGACTGTGAAATTGCGATCGCGCGAGCTCCGGCCTTCATAGGAGGGCAGATTTTACGGAGAAATACAGGTCTTTCCGAGATCTTCCCGGGCTAACAGACAACAGGGGAACTCTTCTAGGTGACGGAAAAATGTGCCACCCAGTCCCCGACTTGAGTTACCCGCAGCCTCAAATTTTGGCTGAATTTTCAACCTCGATCGTTAATAGACCTCTTCCAAAAGTCACTAACTATCAGGAAATTATCTGCGTTAATCTGTGTTTATCTGCTTTGCATCTGCGGTTTCAGTATCGATCAAAGATTTATGCAATGCAAGTTTAATGTGCAGACTACTAATTGCTAAATCTTAATTGGTATTTTTTAATTAGCCAAAATGGCTGAGAAAAAATACTTTTGAGCTGTGAGTTGAGTTCAGAATTAAAAAACATTTTTCGGGGTTCATCAATCACTCAAGACGAAATGTTAGAAGTCTAAAAAAAGGTGACTTGTGAGTTCTGATATGTGAATTTTAATTCAATATCCAAGAACTTTTTAGTTGATTGATATAGCAACCGCCAACCGGGTTAGGACGTTATTAATTGCTGAAAAATAAGTTATTATATTGCTTCTTAATTATTTCTCCTATCCGTTACATCCGTTAAATCCCGTACCTTGCTCGTTACTGAACTTCGTTCTTCCATAACTCACGACTTAACCGTGAAAACCCAAAACAATTTTGAGTATTGATTTTTGCGTTAAAATTTCAAAACTCAACAATCCGAACTACTTTCATCCCCAACTCTGATGGACTCTAACACCGATTTCCGGCGATCGAGCCTCGCCTCTACAGCATTTTTTCAAGAGTTAGGGGCAGAATTAGTATTTACCCAAGACGCAAAGGGTCGATATCTGTCTTTTTACTGGCAAAAAGCCGAGGAGTACAACCTCACAGCAGCAGAAATTGTCGTTAGCGAAGCCCTCGAAGAGGATCGCCCCCTCAGTGAAACCCTGCAACCCATCGCCCCTGCACCTTATCTCGATCGCCTGCGGCAGGTGCTCGAAACCCTTGTCCCCCAAAGGTTTAGCTATCCATTTTGCCACGCCGAACAATATTTTATGTTCGATTTGACAGTCACTCCGGCGATCGACTCCAACGGTAAAGCTACAAAAGTCTTAGTTATGGGCAGGCTGCTGTCTGACAAACCCGTACAATTGTCGGCAGATTCCCCAGAATTCAAGCCATACCCAGCTTTGCCATCTTCCTCCGACGCCAGCCAAGAAATTCTCTATCCAGCCAGCGTCATCGGTAGAGCCCTCACTCCCTACTCGGAAATCGATCGCAAAATTATCTCCCAAATCGCTCAAAACCTGCACAGAACCCTCGATTTACAGATTATTTGGCAGCAAACAGTTAACAGTTTGGGGGAAGTTTTGAACGCGAGCCGCTGCATCATCTGTTCCTCCAAAAAAGACAGCGAAAACCTCGAAGCCTCTGCCTTACTTAGCTCAGAAAATCAGCAAGATTATCCAGACCCAGCAGCAGAATTGCAACAGTCAATTGCTAGGGATCGCCCGCCCCCGCTGTCTGCCGATCGAATCGAAAATCTCCAATCGAAAACTTTTAAAGTAGTAGCTGAGTACCGCCAAGAACCTTACTCTTCGATGCTGGGATTAGAACTGCGCGCAGCCGAACAGCCGGGCTGGATTCAAACTTTAGCCACGTTAAAACCCGTAGCAGTCGATTACGCCTCCCCCATTGTCGATCGCTTCGATCGCCATTCCGTGCTCGTAGCAGCTACCTTCTATGAAGACCAACCCAATGCGCTGATATGTTTGCACCGCTGCGGCAATTCCCCTCCCTGGAGTCCAGTCGAACTCGAATTCGCCCGCGAGTTAGTCGCTCAAGTCGGCAGCGCGATCGCCCACGCTACACTTTACCAAGAATTAGAACAAGCCCGCGCCGAAGCCGTCGCCCTTTCCCAACTTAAAAGTCAATTTCTTGCCAATACTTCCCACGAACTCCGCACCCCCCTCAACGGCATCCTCGGCTTCCTGAAACTGGTGATGGATGGCATGGCAGATGACCCCGAAGAAGCGCGCCAATTTATCGAAGAAGCTTATCAATCGGCATTACACTTGTTCAACGTGATTAACGATATTTTGGATATCGCTAAAATTGAAGCTGGCAAAATGGAGTTAGACCTCGCTCCAGTCAAACTCGGCGAACTGTTGCAGCAAGTAGAGAATTTTACACGGGTGCAAGTGCAGGAAAAGCGATTGCAATTTCAAATCCAAACACCAGCCGCCCAGGACGAGATTATTTTGTATGCCAACTACCAACGCCTGCTTCAGGTAATTTTGAACCTCACCGGAAATGCGATTAAATTCACCAAGGAAGGGGGAATTCGCATCAGTGCCGAAGTTATTAAGAAAAAAGTAACTGTTAACAACCAGGAGTTACCCGGAATTGTGAAAATCCGAGTTGCGGATACTGGTATTGGGGTTTCTCTAGACAAGCAATATAAATTATTTGAGTCATTTTTTCAGGTGGACGGCGCTCGTACCAGGCAATACGGCGGCACCGGTTTGGGATTGGCTATTTCTCAAAAACTGGTAGAAGCCATGGGTGGTACAGTAAATTTTTACAGTATGGGAGAAGGACTCGGATCGACTGTTACTTTTACTGTGCCGCTTTATCAAGAACCGCTATTTAAAAATTAATCATCGGTAATTGGTAATTGGTGTATATCACTCACTTGATAATTGCGGGATCGGTGTATCCCTGATTACAAATTCGTGAATAAAAATCATTGATAATTAGAGGCTTTCCCAATAACACAGTTATATTGCCCGCCGCAGTATCAATTTTTACCTTGTCCGCCACCAATCTCCCTCCTTCGGTGTTTTCGACTCAGACCGATCGCCCCACCGCTGCCGAACCCACGCAGAATTCGCATCAATGGCATTCGGGGGGGTGGGATAACAGCTCATCTCGCTCTGTCTCCTCGGGACTCACACCTGCGAATAAACCCTCCCAAAAATCGCCAACCTTACCAGAACTTAGTCCACACCCCTAGGACTGATTTAACTTCCACAGCCCTATTGTAAAGTAATGTTAATAAAACTTGACCTTTTCAGTTTTATGTGATAATCATAAAGATATTGTAAAGATACTGATAATATCTACTATTTTTTGACAAGGTGTGGGAATATTTAAGTGTAATTACGCAAGCCTCTATTGGGACAGTTTGCGCCTGGCAAATTAAGTAAATTTCTGCTGTGTTGGTGGAGTGGTAGAATTTTGCCAGTTTAGTAGAAAAAGGGTTGCTATGAATCAGCAAATATCAGCTCAATCGCAAAAACTTTTGCTCCAAATTGGCAGAAAGATTCGTCGAACTTTGGATCTCGATACCATTTGGCAGCAAACAGTTAACTCTTTGGGACAAACATTAGGTGTCAGCCGCTGCATCATTTGTCCCTATCAAAGTTCTAGCCAGCAAGTCAAAGTGGCTGCTGAATACTGCCAAGAACCATTTCTACCTATGCTGGGAGTGGAAATCTCGCTGAGATCAGCACCTCATATCATTCAAGCTCTAGAGACCCTAAAACCAGTGGTAGTAGAATCGTTAGGAGCCGACGATCCTTTTGAACGGCACTCGGTGCTAGTGGTAGCTACTGCTTATCAAGAGCAACCTAATGGCGTAATTAGCTTGCACCGGTGCGAGGGCGGATTGTCAGGGAATGATGGTAATGCCGATCGACCTTGGACTCAAGACCAGATCGAATTCGCAGAAGAAATTGCCGATCAAGTCGGAAGTGCGATCGCCCTAGCTACCCTCTACCAAGAGCGCAGCCAGCGAACAAAAGAACTCTCCCAGTTCAAAAAGGAGTTTTTGTCAACCGCATCCCACGAGCTGCGAACTCCACTAAATCACATCATCGGCTACCTACAACTAACTGTAGATGATATGGCCGACGATCCAATAGAGGAGAGAGCTTTTATCCAAGAAGCTCACCGTTCGGCTCTCCACCTTTCCAAGGTAATTGGTAATGTCTTAGATTCCATTCAGTCAAGTAAAGCTTGTCAGGCTCACGTAGAGTTAGACGCTTTGAGGAGTCAGCAAAAATCTCTAAACCAGTAAAGATGCAATTCCCGCATTCAAAAAGTCGAATATTGATCGTGCAGACAAGTCTTCTGCCTGGAAAATCTGACATTTGCATCTATAGATTTACTCAATAACTTCGATGGCTGGTTACTAAATTATTTTTATGTCATTAGGGTGTCTAGCAGAGCAGAGCAACTAATAAAGGCAACATCAGGGTGTATTTATCATATTATGTGCGATATATTGACCGATCGAATAGCTTTGTAGTGAGGAAGTCCGTCCTCATAAAACTCTGAATACGGACTTCCTTACTACAAATCTGCAACGGCTGTTTTACCGGAGATGATATCGCCAGCACAAGATGGCAGCTTCGCACTTTTAATATTTTTTACTTGTGCTTGATGGAATTAGTTATCCCCATTTTTTTTTTAGTTTTTGCAGGGCTGACATAGCGCGCCCAAAAAGGTTCTTCCATATTTTTCAGGGATGCTAGTTTTTGACGCTCCTCCTCTATGCGCTTGCGTTCTGAAAGGTCAGAACCCACATTCCGCAGATGTGGGTCGGATTTTTTTATCAGTTGTGAAAACTTGGAAGCCAAACGCTTTTGGGCTGAAATTATGCAGTGTTAGCCTTAC
>NZ_JAEQCI010000052.1:0-37218 GCF_020738565.1 Microcoleus sp. PH2017_12_PCY_D_A
AAAAAGCCTCAAATGATTGCAGAGCAATTATTTGAGGTTTTGAGAATTCTGAATTCTTTTGAAATTAAATCCGATCGAATATCTGCGGAATGTGGGTAACAATCTCATCGCTGATGCACCAAACCCAACTGGTACGTCAGAATTATACTTTTTGTGGCGATCGACAATTTCGCATCTGACGCACCCTACCACTGCTACTCATTTTTAGGTACGTTGTTGCGATGAAAGCGCTCTTTTATAAATATATAGCACTTCTCAAAATGAGGTACGTAGTTGGGCTTCAGCCCTCTTAGTTTATTGCTTATATAAGCTGTCAGTCATACCTCATCTTTCTGAAAACCGCTATATAGCACTTCTCAAAAAGGTGAGGTACGTAGTTGGGCTTCAGCCCTCTTAGTTTATTGCTTATATAAGCTGTCAGTCATACCTCATCTTTCTGAGAACCGCTATAAGAAAGAGCGCTGAAGCGCAACTACGTACCTTTAATCTGACAGTTGCGTCTTGCACTGGTAAAGAGCGCTGAAGCGCAACTACGTACCTTTAATCTGACAGTTGCGTCTTGCACTGGTAAAGAGCGCTGAAGCGCAACTACGTACCTTTAATTTGACAGTTGCGTCTTGCACTGGTAAAGAGCGCTGAAGCGCAACTACCTACCTTTAATCTGACACTTGCGTCTTGCACTGGTAAAGAGCGCTGAAGCGCAACTACCTACCTTTAATCTGACACTTGCGTCTTGGACTGGTATTGTTGGATGAATGCTTGCAGTTGTCGGAGTTCGCAAGCTTCGGCAAGACGAATCACTTCTTTGACAAAGGCAGCCTGGTTATCATCTTGAAGTTGTTCTGCAACTTCGATAATGCCGTCCAGTTCCCCGTTTTGTGCTAGCTCAAATAGTTGGTTTAAAATTTCGGTTGCAGGTGGCTGAATTGACTCGGCTGCAACATCAGCATTCTGGTTCGGATTGTTATTGGTGTCATAAATCCAATCCAATTGCAGATGTTTTTGCATGAGTTCCAGTAAGGTTTCAGCTTCTACGGGTTTCGGCAAAAAGTCACTTCCACCTGCTTCCAGACTCTTGTGGCGATCGCTTTCAAATACGCTTGCAGAGGAAACGATAACGATGGTTTCTTTGAGTTGGGGATAAGTCTGTAGGTTCCGCAAAAACTCATACCCATCCATCACAGGCATACCTAAATCGGTAATAATTAAATCTGGTGAAGTGTTGAGCGTTTGTTCAATTCCTTCGAGTCCGTTGCTGGCTTCAATCGTTTCAAAACCGATCGGTTCTAAAAGATTGACTAAAACTGAGCGATTTTCCCAAGAGTCATCAATAATCAGAATTTTGTGTCTTTTGCCTTCATATCCAGCGATCGCCCTTTGGTGAGATATTCTCGCAACAGATGTCCAATTGTCGGCTGCGGGGAGTTCTACTTCAAAGGAGAAGGTACTGCCTTCACCGGAGATACTGCCGACACTAATTTCACTCCCCATAATCGAAACAATTTTGTGGCTAATTGCGAGTCCTAAGCCTGTGCCTTCACCTTGCTTTTCGGTATCACCAACTTGTTCAAAGGGGAGGAAAATTTTCTCGATTTGTTGCGGGGTCATGCCAATTCCGGTATCTTGAATGTGAAACCTAATCTTTTTGCCAACAGATTCAACTTTGAAGGTGACACCGCCGCGATCGGTAAATTTAATCGCATTTCCCAGTAGGTTAATCAAAACTTGACGGAGACGTTTTTGATCTGCCAAAACTCCGAGAGGTAAGCCTTCGTCGGCTTGAAACTCAAAGTAAATCCCTTTTTCTTCGGCACGGATGCTGTTGATTTCGACGACATTTTGCAGGAAGGAAGGGAGGTGCAAGGGTGCGGGATTCAGTTCGAGTTTTCGGGCTTCGATTTTGGAAAGATCCAATATATCGTTAATCAGGGTGAGCAGGTGAGAACCGCACTGATAGATGATGTTGATGCCGTTGCTTCCTTTGGGAGTCAGGGGTTCGCTGCGTAGCAGGATTTGGGCGTAGCCGATAATCCCGTTGAGAGGTGTCCGCAATTCGTGACTGATGTTGGCTAAGAATTCGCTTTTGGCTTGATTGGCAAATTCGGCTGTTTCTTTGGCTTGCTGAATATTTAGGTTGGCTTGCTGAATTTCCTGAAACTTATCTTGCAGGGCTAGGGCCATGAGTTGGAAGTTATTAGACAGGGTGTTTATTTCGCTGATTGAACTGTTGGGAATTTGCAGTAATTGTTGTTCTGTAAGTTTGTCGGGCAAATTGTTGGTAATATTGGCAAGTTGCAGCAATGGTTTAACTAGACTGCGACTAATGGTTTTTGCCAGAAGCGGGGCGAGAATTGCGATCGCCATGAGAATCGCGAAGCTTTTGGTATAAATTTGATCGAGCACTGCTAAATGGGAGGCGCTGGGTTGTTCGATCGCAATTATCCAAGGAAAATCACCGCCAACAGCAGTTTTCTGCACGTAAAATGACTTTCTCCAGCGCACAACCTTGGGCGTGTTGGGGAGGATCGGTATCCAAATATGGGTATTTGGATTCAGCCGATTAATTTCACCATTCCCATCTTTATCAAAGGGTTGCGCTTCCTTTAATTCCTCGCGAGTGCTGGAAATGACGCGATTTTCGCGATCGAGCAAACTCACCATCCGAGTCGATCCGGCTTGACTGTTGAGCAACAGTTGTTTCAATTTGTCGGCGTCAACTTCTGCGAAAACTTGACCTACCAGGCTGTTATCCCGGAAAATGGGTACTGTTTGGGCGATCGTCGGCGAGTTCGACACCGTAACGATATCGGATAGGATCGGCTGTTTGGCTGTCAGTAAAGCCTGCAATGGCAAACTATCGAGTTTTGTGATTGAATTGCGATCGGTATTTGGGGGAGTAGTGGAATTGAGAATTTGCCCGTTGGTGTCTGTAATGTAGAGATTGTTGAACCCTGGAAGAGTCGATCGGGCTATTTGAATTTTTTCCTGAATCCCCGAAGCATCCAAGAGATCGCTATCCCGAACATTAGATGCCAGTTTTTGTAGCGTCTCCAGACTTTGCTGATGCCAGTTTTGTAAATCCGCACTGACAGATTGTCTGATATCTTCCAGATGAACTACAACATTTTTTTCTTGAACATTGGTAGCATCCTGACAGTTCCAAATGGTTAAAACTAATGCTGGTAGCAAGACGAAGGCTACCAGCAAATTTAGGAGTGTTTGTTCAAAGGTATGAGTTTTGAGAGTCTTGACACCAAACCACTTTGCAATGGGCGTGTGAGTCAGAATTAGACTAGCAATCAGAGCACTACAAATTTGATTAACTGGGTTTTTGAAGGAAATAAATAGAACGGTTTGAGGAGGAATTTTAGCACAAATAACATAGAAAAACCAAAGGAGCGGAAATCCAATTGTTGCCCAATAAAAAACATCAATCAATAATAAATTCTTACTGCGCCGTAGTCCCAATCCTACAAAAATTGCCTCCAGTGTGAAGAGAACAAAACCGTAGGGATGTTTCCAAAGAAAGATTGTATAAGCATTAGAAATTACGGCGGCGAGTGTTCCCCAACCTAATCCATACAGTCTCACAACCACCATGATAAAAATACTACCAAATAGCCAGTTTGCATGGAGAATAATCGGAATCGTGAAATAGTTGCCCGCACATCCTAAAACCAGCAGGCCAATCAAGAAAACAGTCGGTCGCCATTGTTCTTTTGAATAATTTATATGTCTTGAACCGTTGCCTAAACCTGAAATTAGAGTCATTTTCTTGCTGATATATTTAACGATTGAAAGCTCACATAGAAACTATCGGCAATGCAGGCGAACTGAATGAATCTCCAGGAGCGCACTCTTGTAGAAGACTCGAAAAATCACTGAAGCTTGAATCCCTTAGCCGCTAATTGTTGGCGCAGACTTTGAATTATGACACTATCGACAGTATTTTCGCCTTTATCCGTACTGGCTTTGCGTTGGCGCTCGACATATTCGGTACGCTTTTGAGATAACTCGCGGATCGTCTTTTTAATCCTTTCTCTTTCCGTTTTCTTGCCAGCTACATATGTTCTTTTTTCAGTTAGCGTCATACCTCGCATAATTTCTGGCAAACTATCATCTGATATTTCCTCTAGTTTCACTATTCCTTTTTCGAGAGCATCGAGCAAGTCCCAAGAAGCATTATCATAGTATTCAGAAGCTTTGGAACTACTGCGGGAAGCAGCAAAGGTGCGAGCATTACTATCTTCAGCAGCTTGACGTTGTTGTCCTATTCTTCCTTGCCTACCATAGGGAATATAAGTTTCATTTAATTTACTATTCCAATTAGAAATTTCGTCATCGTAAGGCGACTTAATTACCACAATTACTTGATTTTGATTGATATTGAAGTTACTACCTTTTGCCAAAGTAGCTCCTGATACCCAAAGTTGTCGTTCCTGACTTTCTGCTGAACCACAGTAGATAGTATTAACAAGAGTATCTCCTTTTACAGCGAGATTGACAGATTGAGTCCAAACTATAGGGCCTTGATCGAATGGTTCATTACCAGCGATAAAAATGACACGAAAATCTGCCGGATTTTTACTCCAGTTTAATTCTTGCATTGCCGAGCGAATTACCCAACCGGCATATTCTTGACCGCCGTTGGTTTTGATACTAAATAGCTTTTCGGATACTAAATCTAATTCAGGCGTAAATCCAGTTAACAATCTGACAAAACCTTCTGAAGAGGGTAAAGTGTCGTTACCGTAATGATAGAGAGCAACTTCTAAATCTGGCACTTCGCCATCTTTGGTGACTTTAGATAAAAAATTCACAATTTGCCAAAGTTGATTGCGAGTCTGGTCTATCAGTCCATCCATGCTGTTGCTGGAATCTAAAAGGATGGCTATCTGAATTTTTGCTTTGGCAAAAGCGGCTGTGGGGGAACATAAGATAATTAGAGTTAAAGCTGTAGTGAATAACTTTCGAGCTAGTTTTTGCATGGGATTTTCCTTGGAAAATGATTTTTTACCTAATTATAGTCATTGGTAATTTAGATTTAGTTCCTGATGTCAAGTAATTTGTAACAATATTTTACATTGGGGTTCGATTCATGAGAGGACGTACTAACTCCGATCGCAGAAACCAGACAGGATTGCCAAGATTGATAGTGGCACAGTCCAATCCATTCCAGGCGATGTTGGATTGGCACAAGTTCGACAATTGCTAGGAAAATGAAATACTAACTCAAGCGTGCGATCGAACTTGTGAATTCTGAATTTTTAGAGGTATAATTAGTATTATTAATTTTTGATTAGGGAGTTTATGCTTGTGATAGCAGTACGAGATAACGATCGCTATTTTACACCCGAAGAGTATTTTACTTGGGAGGAGCAACAACTGGAAAAACACGAACTGATCGATGGTCGGGTTTATGCGATGACTGGTGGCACTAGAAATCATAGCGATATCGCGGGAAACTTTTTGGCGATCGTCAAACCTCACCTGCGGGGCAGTGGTTGCAGAACCTACAATTCCGATTGCCGAGTCAATATCTTCAATACATCTAACTATCTCTATCCCGATCTGAGCGTCACCTGCGATCCCAAGGATAATTCTAGTGTTCAATACATTACCTATCCCTGCTTAATTGTGGAGGTTTTATCGGATAGCACCGAAGCTTACGATCGAGGGAAGAAGTTTGAGAAGTATCGCCGCAATCCGAATCTGGTTGATTATGTGTTAGTCAGTTCAGATGAAATGGCGATCGATATTTATCATAAAAATGATGCTGGTGAATGGGTGATTTTGAGCTATCGGGAGGGCGATATAGTTGAGTTGCAAAGTATCAATCTAAGTTTGCCGATCGAGCAATTATATGAGGAAATTGTTTTCGAGCGACAGCCCTAGATATACGCTCCTTACACGGTAGATTTTAGAGGCGATTCTGGCAGAGCCATTGGAGCAATAATATTTTTCAGATGAGGTGATTTTTGATGAAATTATGTGGGGATTTGGCGATCGCTGGGGTTAATTCCAAAATCTCAAAGCTCAAAGCTTAAATCGATCGAGGTAATTTACGTAAGTTTACAAGATCGTGTCACTTTTTCTCACCGACAGGGCGATCGGGGCGGTTTATTCTTTGAGTTAAGGCAGACAAAAAGCTGTTGGGAATGTTCCCAGTTAAACCGCAGATGTGCGGTATAATTCAACTAGGAATAGTATAGTACCGCATCTGCGACACAATTATAAGTTATGCGGCTCAGTCTTTGGTGGAGAAAGTAGGCTGAAGTCTTAGTTGCTAGCAATCAGCGTGCTAGTTTTATACCAGACATCTGAGCTACCATCTCAGCGCGCGACGAAACTTTCAACTTGCGATACATCCGCTTCAACGCTTGCTTGACAGTATTTTCGGTAATCCACAGAGCCGCACCAATCTCTGCGCTGGTTAGTCCTTGGGCTACCAATTCGGCAATTTGGGCTTCACGCGAGGTAAGCCGATCGCAGTTCAATATTGGTAATTTCACAGGTTGAGATCGTAACGCCGCCAGTCGAGTAGATAAATGCAGACATAAAGCACTTAAATCTGCCAAGTCTTGGGCATCAAATGCCGAATTATTAAAATGCCGGGTAAAGGCAATGCCACCGACAAGCTGACCGTTATGGACGATCGGGCCAATCATCACATGCCCATGATCGGCACGGGGGCAGATCGTTTGCCAAACTCCAGGCGATAAGATTACTTCCTCATGTACGGGAGCATGACGTTCCACAAGGTAACGCAAGACAGGATTATGGTCAAGCGACAGTGCCAACCTGACGAAACCGGGAGTGTTGGCATCAATTGCCGGAAATTCATCCAGAAAACTTAGTCCCCAACGAGTCGCAGCAAAGTATTCGCCGATCTGGGCCATGACGGGCTGACGCAGTTCTGATTCAGTTTGAGCTTGAGCGATCGTTTGAAATAGCGACTGCAAAGAAGTCTCCATAATTTTTGCTCTGGCTGCTCCGGCAAAGTGTACTCGATCGAGGTCTATGAAGTCTTGCTCAAATAGCATTAGTCTGATTCTACAAGTAAATTCACGCCAAAACAATCTAGATGAGGAGCAAGAGGGAAAATGATTGAAATAAGTTTGTTTAACTATGTTTCTCCCATTGTAGTTGGGACGATATTTATTTTGCTGACAGGTTTAATCCCTGAAGATCGTCGCAGAAGCTTTCATTCTGTTGTTGCGGCTGCAGCTTCTGGAACTTATTTAGGTGGTGAACTAGGCAAACTAGAGCCTATATTTATGGTTGTCATGGCTGCTTCAGCCTTCTTTGGAATCAATAATTGGAAATTGGTTGGTTTAGCTTGGTTTCTTCACGGCGCAGTCGATCTCGTTCATCACTCCATCAATTCTCCACTTCTCTTTTGGTATATCCCGTCATCTTTTGAATGTTTTATTGTGGATTGGTATTTTGCAATTTATTTCCTACTTGACGCGCCCAACCTCACTGCGAGGCTGATTAATCAGGATGTCGGCAACAATCCCAGCCATCCTGATTAATCAGCCTGAGCGAGTAATCACAACAAATTATTTAAGGAACCAGTCATGAATTACTATGCTCATCCAGAAGTCTTAGTCAATACCCAATGGCTTACCGAGCACTTAGACGATCCGAGCCTTCGAGTCATAGAAGTGGATATGAATCCAGATCTTTATCAAAATAACCACATTCCGGGGGCAGTATTCTGGAATGTGTTGAGCGATCTATTTCAACCCAATCTTCGGATTAACTTCGACCCGACTGCGATCGCAAATTTGGTGTCGCGATCGGGAATTACTCAAGATACAACAGTTGTTGCCTACGGTAGTTACCCCGGAACTGGAGCCTGGATTTTCTGGTTCTTGAAGATGATTGGGCATCCCGATGTCAGAGTTTTAAATGGTGGGCATCAAAAGTGGATGGCAGAAAATCGTCCTATTACAGCAACGTTCTCAACGCCCATGCCGACTCAATACTTGCCTAAGCTATTGGATACCAGTTTGCAGGTGTTGTCAGCCGAGGTTCAATCGGCGATCGCTAATCCTAATCAAATATTGGTAGATGTCCGCACACTCGCAGAATATCAGGGCGATATATATCTAATGAAGCCACCAGAAGCAACAGAACGTGCTGGGCATATCCCCAGCGCAATCCATCTTGAGCATACCCTGACACTCAATGATAACGGCACGTTCAAATCATTCGATGAATTGCAGACACTATTCAATAGCAAAGGCATTACCCAAGACAAGGAAGTATTTCCTTACTGTGCCGTAGGGGGAAGATCGGCTTACATCTGGTTTGTCTTGAAATATTTGCTAGGCTACCCCCATGTTCGGAACTACGATGGTTCATGGAATGAATGGAGCCGCTTGCCCAACGTTGCGATCGAGAAATAGACTAAACCGTTCACATGTTAAACGTTAAACCCACAGAAATCAAAACATTATGAATATCACCCCGATCGATATTGTTTCTGGATTCATTATTGCTGCTATCTGGATCTGTGGCTTCTCGGTTATTTCTGAACCCAGACGACGGCAGGTGAATTGCATATTAGTTGGACTCGCTGCATCCACTTATGGCAATCACTCATTCGGTTTGACTGAAGCAGCCGGAACAATCATACTTCTTACGCTCGGTATCCTCGGACTAGGGAACTATCGGTGGCTCGGTGTCGCATGGTTAGTACATTCAGGCTTGGATATAGCGCATCACATTGCGAACGATCCCATGTTTCAATACTTTCCTGCATCGTCCGTTGGATGTGCTGTAACCGATCCAATCCTCGCACTCTGGTTCTTTGCTGGAGCGCCAGATATTTTTGGTATAATCAAACAACAACGCTCACCGTCAAGCTTTGATACTGATAGCCAAGAGAATTGATAGATATATTTGCAATGAAAGAGATGGTAAACACTCAACAAAAAATGACATCTGTAGAACGCACTGCTCAGGTTATTTCAAGACTTTTCCACCCATTTCTTTTGCCTGCAATCGCTTTCATATTCTTGATTATGGCCGATCCAAGCCAAGATTTATTTCACAAGTTTGTTGTTGGAAGTGTGGCAGTTTTATTTTCAGTCATTTTAGTCCCTGCTTATATTTTATTTCTCAAACGTAAGGGTTTGGTTGATTCTGCAGATATCGTTATTCGAGAGCAAAGAATTAATCCGCTACTGGTGGGTGCAGCAAGCTATTTTATAGGTTTTTTGCTGTTAAAAGGTATAAATGCACCCAGTTTGATTCAAGGATTAATGTTTTGCTATGCGACCAATACCCTCCTGGTTGTATCGATCACAAAATGGTGGAAGGTCAGCGTCCATACCACCGCAATCAGTGGCCCTCTGGTGGTGCTTGCTTATCAATTTGGCAACCTAGCATTCCCATTTTTTGGCTTAATTCCATTAGTGGGAGCATCACGACTGGTCTTGAAGCGGCATACAGTTGGTCAGGTTCTAGTAGGTGCGGCTATTGGAGTATTTATGACCGCATTACAAATCCGGTTATTTTTTAATAGGTAAATTACTTCATGGAGATGGTTGTATGCAAGAACGGAATTTGATGGGCTGGATTCATCTATTCGGATCGGTTGCGATTGGTACTTTTGTTTATTCCCCTTAGCGTAATGAACCAATGTTTGTCCTATCCATGCAGATTTTGGTGATCCCTACCCTTACACTTACTGGTTTATGGATGTGGCAGGGACATCGGTTAAAGAAAACTTTCAAATCATCTCAGTCAAAAACAGAAACCTAGTCAAGAGGTATAGCGCAAATGTACTCTTTTATCGTTCGTCAAAAGGTTAGAAAATCATTCGAGTGCTTGAATCGTGGTGATTATGAGTCAGTCCTCAAAGGCATTTCACCGTCAATTACTCATACCTTTAGTGGCACTCATGCCCTTGGCGGTACTCGTCACAGTGTTGAAGCGATGCGGCAATGGTTCCAGCGTCTTTACCGACTATCGCCAGGTCTAAATTTTGAGATCAAAAATATCGCAGTGAGTGGATTTCCCTGGAATACAACGATTGCCATTGAGTGGGTTGATACAGCCACACCAGCAGATGGCTCTCAATATGTCAATGAGGGTGTTCATATTATTAAGATGGTGTGGGGAAAAGTTGTGTATCTACATGCTTATCTAGATACACAGAAAACGGAGGTGTTATGTAAGCAGCTAGTCACCTATGGACTGGTAGAGGCTGGTGCTCCTCCAATTGAAGATTGATGCAAAATTCAATGGTTGTGGGCGATCGCCGCATAACATTGTGCTGAACCGGAACGGAGCATAGGCTGTTTGTTGAGTTGCAAAGGTTATCGCCGTCCGGTGAGCTTAAACGTTAGACCGCTAGGTTAGCTGTTTGGTCGTAATTGGAAAATTGAAGGTGGTGTGCGATCGCCAAGTGTACAAAGTTTTGGTAGAAATCGTAAATTTACGGTGATTTTTCTTGTTATACCATTTTTATAAAATCGTGCAACACTCTTCGACCCCCCTAGCCCCCCCGCTGTATTGCGGGGGGGAAAAAGAATACTGTTGCATTCTTTTTTAAAATTGGTATTAGCTATCAACAAGGCTAGTATTTTTTACCAAGCAGTAATTAGTCCTCAAAACCCGGATTTGGTATTACCAACCGCAACAACTGCAAAAAACCCGGTTTCTTGAAGAAACCGGGTTTTTAAATTCGATCGCCCTCAGCCAAACTTACAATTACTTCACATTAGAAATGCCAGTCACATTGCTACTTGTTAGCGGGTCGATCGCACTTGGAGTCGGATTAATCAACAGATTCTTGTCCTTAGCCACCGTAGAGAGAATCATTAGATCTCTTGCAAAAGTCCTTTTAATCAAATTTAGAAACGGGCTCTTCGGCCCGTTTCTAGCTATTTTTGCAAGAGGTGTACTAGGCGATCGTAAAATCAGCTTCTAGAAAAGCACGATCTTATCGTTTTCGTTGCAGATACCAAGGGGCGCGATTATATTGGGTAATATTCCAGGCATTACCAAATTTTTCGAGTGTCAGAGTTGTTTGAACAGTCTTACCGTAGCCACCATTCTCTTCATAGGCAATAAAATTTCTTTTCCCCTGATTCCAGTTACCGCTCCACTGCACAAACATCACCACATGACCATTATTGCCCACCTGTTTATTATTGATAGCATCACCAGGGCGCAAATCATCTGCATTGTTGACTACTGTATGTGGTAAAGTACCTGTCACAAATGATGCTGTCAGTTCCCAAGCCATACTAATAAAACCTGAACAGTCCATGCGATATCCATCGCGGTAAGTACCCTGATTGTATGGAACTTTTGCATCTACCCAAGCTTTAGCACGCTGCAAAATACGACTTTGATTTGAGGCAGTAGTAGTGCTTTTCCAACGCTGATTACCATTATTGGCATCGCAGGTAATTAGATGAATCCTGCCAGTATTAGTACGAGTTGGAGAGTCTACACAGAAATTAGTTCCATTGCGGCGGATTAAAAACTCCCCACTAGGAAGCTTGACTAAATTCCAGTTTTGATCTGGGTCAGAAGCATTGCAAGGCCAAACATTCATTTCCGAATTGTTGGCAAGATAATGAGCATTTAAGCATTTGCCCGTAGAACCGTGACGTAAAAGCGTACTGCTGCTACTACTACCCGGTAAACGTTCAAATTGTTGGTCTGGATCGTTGATGTTATGTTGAAAAATAGACATCCGAGGATTACCATCAATCAACCGAAAAGAGCTATTTGTATTCAGTGCATATCCGCCATTTACTTGAAAAGTTTCCCCAGCTTGAGCTGCTTTTGCTGTCAAAGCTAAAAAAACACTAGCAATTGCGATCGCACCAATTTTTGGATTTTTTTTGAGATTCACGATCCGACTCCTTTAATGCTGAGTGATTTGATTAATTACGCTCTGGAATATTCCAGCCCATTTTTTTAGCAGTATCTGAGCTGAAACAGGCAATTTCTCCACTTTTTTCGCGACATATTTGGGAATTAAACCAATAAGGTTGGCTCCATTTATCCCATTTGATGTTCGCAGTAGCATTGATGCTTTTTGGCCTAGTCTCTGAGTCTAAATCAACTGGATCCCCACCTCCAGCTTGTGCTTTTTCACCTAAAAGTGAAATAGCTAATTGCAGAATAACTAGAAGAGTCAATCGCCAGAAAATATTTTTTGCATGGTTTGAATTTTTGTGGAAACGATTGAATTTCTGCTTTGGTAGGAACACAGCATCGAATTCACCTTCATGAATAGCCATGATTGTTGTCCTAATAATAGTAGAGACAAACTGTGCTGAAAATTGACAAAAAGACTCCGCAGACACGCCGCACATACGTGTCACAGTTACTGAACTTGCTCAACTGAAAATTAGGCGCGATCGCACTTTTGAATAAATCTCAACAAGTACGATCGAACTTCGCAAATTCCCTTCTGTTTATCTATCAGGGCCGACTCGGTAGTTTTATGCAAAACTCAACCTTTTTTTTGGTAAAGCTTTGTAAAGACTCCGTGAAAGCACCGAAAAGAGTTGGTTTTGGGAGTTGAAGCCCGATCGAATAATGCGCTTTCCCCCCAGCCCGGAAGGTAATTAATTGCCTCCCGGACTTTCGGACTGCGGGATTGCGCGATCGCACGGAGTTGTGCGAGAAATAGCCCCAACTGCCTAACTGTCTCGTACATTTACTTATCAGGGCTAACTCGGTAGTTTTATGCAAAACTCTACTTTTTTTTGGTAAAGCTTTGTAAAGACTCCGTGAAAGCACCGAAAAGATGTGGTTTCGGGAGTTGAAGCGCGATCGGATCGCTCGTTGTCTCGCAGTCCGGCAGGGGTTCAAACCCCTGCCTCATAGCGCAAGTCCTCTCAAAGAGGACTGATCGATCGATTCTGCAGTCGGCGACCGACGACTTTCGCTCTCTCGACGGGGGTTGAAACGAACGGCGGACTCTGCCGGAGTGCACCGAAAAGTTCGATCGCCCCAACCGCCTAACTGTCCCTCATATTTATAGGATTTATGCGCGGTGGCCAGAAACCGGGTTTTTTGCGAAAATTATGCGCTGTTACCACAAGATTAGGCCAAAAACCCGGTTTCTTGAACTTGGTGCGTAAGTCCTCATTTACTTATCAGCCTCAACTCGGTAGTTTTATGCAAAACTCAACTTTTTTTTGAGACAAATTTGTAAAGACTGGGTGAAAGCACCGAAAAGATGTGGTTTCGGGTGTTGAAGCGCCATCGAATCCCTCCCTTTCCCCAAAATCCGGCAGGGAATCAATTCCCTGCCTCATAGCGAAAGTCGTCGGTCGCCGACTGAAGAATTCATGAGTCCTCTTTTAGAGGACTTTCGCTCTCTCGGCGGGGGTTTCAACCCCCGCCGGACTTGTCGAAGTATCTAAAATCTAAAATTGGTTGACGGCGGGTACACTATGCGGCTACGCTGTGAATTGAGAGGTTGCTTTGCTTGCATACATAGGAGGCAACCCGCGTCACCCAAAAATTTAGTTGCACTCCCTCCGCTCCGCTCCGCCCAAAGCTGCTGGTAACAGCAATGGACAGCATAACCGCCAAACTGGTACAAGCAGTCTGGAGGCTAACAGGAGATTGTAACATCCTCTGTGGCCGCCCTGCTATGTGTTGAAATGCGGGGCGGCTGGATTTTTGGGTTTCCTTAGAAAACCCAAAGTCAGGAGAACATAATATGTCACAGGAATTCGTACCCGACGAAAACGAATCTGATTGCGAAAATTCCGACTCAGCAGCCCTATCCGAACAGGATGTGCTGCTGGTAACGGTTGTGGGTTCGCCCCAGGGTGTCCGGGAAACCATACTCACTTTGTACCGATTGGGATTTGCCTCTGTTGGTGATTGGAGTCCCGTACAGCGCGCGGCAACTGCTGGACAGGTGATGAGCGTGCTGATTCGTCGGAAAGTGCGATCGGACAGTAAGCAGTCGGGAAAGTAAGTTAAGCCACAGCCAAAGGACGCAGCAATGTTGTATCCCTAGGAATGATATCTTCACTGGTTCCCAGGTTCAGGCTTGGGAACCCACCCATATCACTCGCTATCCCACAATCTGGCTCTTAATTAATTCCCTGCCGAGAGAGCGAAAGTCCTCTAAAAGAGGACTGGTAAATTCTTCAGTCGGCGACCGACGACTTTAGCTCTCTCGGCGGGGGTTTCAACCCCTGCCGGACTTGTCGGCGACCGACGACTTTCGCTCTCTCGGCGGGGGTTTCAACCCCTGCCGGACTTTCGGACTTTCGGGGTGCGGGATTGGCCGATCGACCTTTTTACAAAACTCAACATACAATAAAACAGCCACATTGACGGCACAGCAAAGCTTTCAACTACATTTACAAAAAAAATTGGAAATTTCGCAAAAAAATTCCCAACTCACCCTGATAACTAAATGTAGGAACAAAGTTGCGATCGCACTTAACTATGAACGATCAATCCCACCCCTTGGAGGGGGAAGACCACTCATCCGACGACTCCGATCCTGTTGGGGACTCAGGAAAATCTCGAAATTGCGATCGCAAACTTCTCTATCAAGAGTTAGACAGCCTTGTCACTCTAATTAGGGAGGAAGCCTCGAATTCTTGGAAGCTAAAACGTTTGTTGAATCAGCTTGTGACTAAAATGAAAAACTCGGGCCTGATCTGGAAAGACAAGGTACCTTACTATGAAGATGCTTTGCAAGAACAGTGGGAGTTTTTCTATAGCAATTTGTGCGAATCCCGCACCGGCACTCAGTACGATCGCGATCGGGGTAATGTCATAACTTGGTTCAATTATTATTTGAAGCGACGGCTGCAAAATTGGGCGGTGAGGGTAGATCGAGAAAATAGCAGGAGAGACGATCGACAACTTGTTTTAGAAGACGGAACTGCGATCGATCGAATAGAGAGTTTACCTGCTGAGGATGACAGTCATACAGTCGAATGTATTCAATTATTTGAACAGGTCAAAGATTGGATCGAAACTAATCCTGATGGGATATTAAACGAGTACATTCGAGGGCGGAAAGATCTGACTTGTCAAGTTATATTGAGAAGCAGAGCATCTGGTAAAGATTTTACCACAATAGCAACGGAGTTTTGCTGTGCTTATCCTACAATATATAGCTTTTACCGAAAGAAATGTCGGCCTCATTTGCAACAATTTCGAGAAGACAGTGGCTATTAATCATACAAAGAGTTAAAATCGGGAAATGAAGAACAATACTACTACAACCCAATCATTGCCAATGCCAATTACCCAAAAGGCAATTCATCTAGCATGGCAATTTGCTTGCGAACACCAACACCCGCAAAAAGTTGAACAGATTTATCTCAACACTTTGGCTGTGTTGGTAGTTGCCGATTATTTTAAAATATTAGATATTGAAACTGATTTAACTCAATGCGATAGCTGGAATCCAGTAATTCGCCTGTTTGAAAATGTGGCAGATTTATATATTAAAGGCTTGGGCAAAATTGAGTGTCGTCCAATTAGGGCTGAACACAAACAAGGAGAAAATGGCAATCAAAATTCTGGTATAAATTTACCTGAAATCTGCCGCGTTCCTACCGAAGCTAGGGAGGAACGTATTGGTTATATTGTAGTAGAAATTGATGAGGATGACAAGGAAGCAAGATTGCTGGGATTTGCTCCGACGGCGGATTCAGGTGAATTAGTATTGAGAGATTTACGTCCTCTGGATGACTTCTTGCTTCACCTTGAAAGAATCTATGAATCTAAAGTGGATCTGCGTCAGTGGTTGGAGAATATATTTACATCGGATTGGGAGTCTGTTGAATCGATATTCGATCCGCAGCCCGAGACTGAACCGACTGAGATTGAAAATCCGGTAAAATCTAATTTAGGCAATTGGTTAAAGAATGTTGCAGAAACCAACTGGCAGAAATTTGAGGAAGGCAAACAAAATTTAGAAGAGCTCATTTTTCCTGATGAAAACCCAGCTTTTGTATTCCGAGGTGGTGGAAATTCCAGATCGCAAGATACTTCACGCGGACATCAAAGCAGTATAGATATGTTTCCCGAAGCTGATATCGTGCGGGCAAAGTTGATTGATTTGGGAATGCGTTTGGGTAGGACAACTGTTGCGTTGTTGGTGGGGATTGCCGAAGATAGCGATCGCGCTGTCAGAGTTCACGTTCAGTTGCATCCGGCGATCGGCGATCGTTACTTGCCAACCAATATTAAATTGTCCTTAATCTCTGATGTAGGAGAAAATTTACATGAAGTAAAATCAACTGTTCAGAACAAGTGCATTTTGCTCAACGATTTTTACGTAGACCCAGAAGAAAGCTTTACTATTCGAGTAGCTTTAGATAATTTTACCATAACAGAAAATTTTGTGGTATGATATTTTGATTAACTGCAATGACATCCAATTTATGAGCAGTACAGTTATCTTGGCTTTGGGATCGGGGGATTTTCAAAAAGGTTTTTCTTGCGTGACAGCGGAGTTAAAAAAACAAGGAGAAACTGTCGCTCAATATTTAGGAAGCTTGCTGCCAGCACCTGAGGTTGACGAGTTGCACAAAAGGTGGAAAGTTAGTTGTCGCGCCACCCAACATCACAGAAGCAGTTCTCGAATCAAAATCAAGCCTGCGGGCAAAACAAATATCTCTGAAGACAAGCCTAATATTATATATGAAGGTTTGAAAAAAGAGATGAACAAGTGGTTGAGTGTTGATGAGTTTTACAGAAAAATAGAGGTAAAACTCAGAACAGAAATTAGCAATCGAGACGAATTAGTTGAAATATTTTTAGAGTGCAATAACTCTGAGATTTGGCAGTTGCCTTGGGATGTGTGGCAGTTTCGCGAAGACTACAATAACTGTGAAATTATCGGCAGTTCCCCTGAGTATAAAAAAACTCCCCAAGAGGCAATGATAGGGGGAATACCTCTAGGTTCGCGAGGCAGAATTTTATGTGTGTTAGGCAACAGCCAGGGAATTGATGTCAGCAAAGATGCCAAAGAAATCACAAAATATCTGGGCGATAGCTGCGACTTGCAATTTCTTCAAGAACCAAATTCCCAAGAGTTACGCAACCAGTTATTTGATGACAAAGGCTGGCAAGTTTTATTTTATGCGGGGCACAGCGATAGCGATATCAATGGTGCCAACGGATTGCTATATATAAATCAACAAGTTGCAGACAATACTGTCACCGTACAAGACTTTAAAGAAGGTCTCAAACGAGCTATTGTCAAAGGATTGGAATTACTAATTTTTAATTCTTGTTCGAGCATGGGTATAGCAGCAGATTTAGTCACAGAAGGTATTTCTTTGCCATCAGTGATTGTGATGCGGGCGCCTATACCGGATTTTATTGCTCAGGAATTTGTGAAGTCTTTGTTTAGATATTTAGCCCTCAAAGAACCTTTGTTTTTAGCAGTACGAAAAGCTAAGAATGATTTACTGCGCTATGAAAATGAATTTCCCGGTGCGAGTGGCATACCAATGCTTTGCCAGCATCCAACTTTTGAGGGATTAAAATTATTAGAATTAAAGTGCGATCGCCCTTTCACTGCACCGACAGACGCTGCAACTCCCGTGAAGCAAAGCTATCCTGTAGGGAATCGTCGCCCAAACCACCCGCAATTTACGATTCCAACTAAATTTATGCAGCGTACCAGCATCAGTTTAGCTGGTTTGGCGATCGGCTATCCACTCATCGGCCCGCATCTGGCATCTGCGATCAACACATTTGGCATGGAAAACCACCGCAACAATCAATTTTTAATCGCGAAAGCTTCATACAATCTAGCTGCATCAATCAATCCTACTAACGGCGAGTCTTCCTATAACTTATCTTTGCTGTGCGATCGATTAAACGAAGACGAGTGTGCGCGAGAAGCAATGAAACAAGCAGTCTGGCGAGGAATTCCCGAAGCTTATGCCCAAATATCTAAATCGCTAATTATCAAAAACCAACCTGAATCCGCTTTAAAAGTAATCGGAATGTGTTTAGAACAAACTCAATTTGATGGAGTGAAATCAGCTTGTTTCAAGAATCGCGGCTGGGTGCGATTGAACCAAAAGCGATACGGCGCAGCGGAAACCGATTTAAGACAAGCAATATCTCTCAGCAATAAGACTCCAGAAGCTCATTGCCTTTTAGCGCAGGTACTGGAAGCGAAAGGAAAACCGCAAGAAGCACTCACACATTGGCAAGAAACACTGAAATCTGCGAATTCCAGCATACCAGAACAAGATGAATGTATCCAAATGGCAAAGGAACGTTTACCAAAAATAGGAAAAAATCAATGAAAAAACAGACGACTGTTGTTATGGGTGCAAGCGCGATCGCATTTACGTTGATTGCGATCGATATTTTGCCTCATCCCCACTTGGGAAGTGACGCCAATTTATCCAAAATATCCGCCAACAACCCGATAATTTCCCCAGCAATCGCAGCAACGACAAGAATACCCAACGGACAAATCCTAAATATTAGCGGCGAAGTGCAACTACAGCGTCAAGATGGCAGAAATGTTCGCCCCAGCGCGGGTACGCCAATTTATCCGGGTGACAAACTGCAAACTTCACAAACCGGACAAATTACGATTCAATGTGCAGATTTAGGAATTAAGTCAATTAAGGCGGGTGAAAATCAATTGAATAGCTGTTTGTTGGCTAGCGACAAGTCGAAGGATGAGTGCAATAAAAATTTAATTAGATGTCCCGATCGCGGTGACGATCAAATTGTTTGGAACAATGCGCCAATTCCTTATATAATCAGTCCGAGGCGGACGAAATTGCTGGGAAATAAGCCAACTTTCCGCTGGAATCCGGTTGCGGGTGCGACTAGCTATAGGTTGAGCATCCTGGAAAATAAAGCGAAGTTAAATTGGGAAATGACGGTTAACGGTACTGAGGCTGTGTATCCGGGGGAACCGGCGCTGAAACCGGGTTTTAAGTACCGATTGATTGTGGAGGCGAATACGGGGGTTTCTTCGGAAAGTCCCCTGGAAGAGGGCGATACAGAGTTTCGATTGCT
This sequence comes from Microcoleus sp. PH2017_12_PCY_D_A, assembly GCF_020738565.1. NCBI lineage: Bacteria > Bacillati > Cyanobacteriota > Cyanophyceae > Oscillatoriales > Microcoleaceae > Microcoleus > Microcoleus sp. PH2017_12_PCY_D_A. The sequence goes on from NZ_JAEQCI010000052.1 coordinate 19,024, forward strand.
GGATGAGAAGGAGGTTGAAGGGGTTAAGGATGCTGTGGGGACGATCGAGCAACAAGTACCGAATGCAGCGAGTCAAAAATTGGCGATCGCGCAGATTTACCTTAGCAAAAACCTGATTGCCGAAGCAATAGAAATCCTGGAAAGCTTACCAGCAGCGGGAGTTGAGACGGCGCCCATCTACCGGATGTTGGGAGAAATGTATCAAGGGCGATCGCAACTAATGCCGCAGGCTAAATTCTACTATTTAAAGGCGATTAGTACAGCAAAACCCGACGATATCGAAGAGCTAACAGAGGCGCGTTACGGTTTGGGAGAAGTCCATTCATCTATGAGGGAGAATCGGGAAGCGATGCAGTATTTGAAGTTGGCAAAAGACGGATATCAAACTTTGGGAGATGTGCAGATGGTGGAAAAAATAGGGAAGCAACTGCAAGATGTGCAAAGGAGAGAAGAGAGGAAATAGTAAAGCGCTGTGACGTTAATTCCGGCATGGGTTTAAACCCCTGGCGGACTATCGGGTGGTGCAAGATATCATCTACTAACAAAAACCATAATTCCGGCAGGGTTTAAACCCCTGCCTCAAAGCGAAAGTCCTCTGAATAGGACTGAATAATTCATCATTATGCACAACTTTCATACTCAACAAAGATATGTAGTTTCGCCTCAGCGCCCAAGAAGCGCAATTCTATACCGAAAACCCTGTTTTTCTACAGTCCTCTTTAGAGGACTTTCGCTATGAGCCAGGGGTTTAAACCCCTGGCAGACTATCGGGTGGTGCAAAATATCATCTACTAATAAAAACCATGAAATCAGCCGACAAAAACAATCTATTTTTCCTAACATTCCTCTCCTTCAGCACCTTAGCAGCTTGCGAAACAGGACTATTCACCCCATTCCAAACAGCCACAGCCCAAATCACCCCCGCCACCGACGGCACCAATACTCAAATCACCCCAAATGGCAACCAATTCAACATTCAAGGCGGCCAACAATCCAGCGACGGCACAAATCTATTTCACAGTTTCCAACAATTTGGTTTAACTCAAGGACAAACCGCTAACTTTATCTCAAATCCCAATATCCGCAATATTTTAGGGCGAGTTGTCGGCGGCGATGCTTCGATAATTAACGGCTTAATTCAAATTACGGGCGGCAATGCCAATTTATTTTTAATGAATCCGGCGGGGATTGTTTTCGGTGCGAATTCCAGCTTAAATATTCCCGGCTCTTTCACCGCGACTACTGCTAGAGGAATTGGTTTCGGCAATAATTGGTTTAGTGCAGTTGGCACTAATGATTATACTAAATTAGTGGGAAATCCGAATACTTTTACTTTTACAAATCAACAGCCGGGAGGAATTATCAATTTAGGCAGTTTGGCAGTGAAACAGGGACAGAGTTTAACTCTGTTGGGCGGCACGGTTTTGAGTACGGGACAACTTTATGCACCGGGAGGAAATATTACTGTTGCTGCTGTACCCGGTCAAAATTTAGTCAGAATTAGCCAAGCGGGAAACTTATTAAACTTAGAAATCAAACCTATTACTGACGCTTCCTTGCCAATTGCTAATTATCAATCTTCTACCTTATCAATTGCTCAATTGCTGACAGGGAAAGGTGATATTAATGCAACGGGAGTAACAGTCAACAATGATGGAACTGTACAGTTGACAGGTGCAGGGGGAATCGTGCCAACTAACCCAGGGACGGCAATTGTGGCTGGTAGTCTTGATGTTTCTGGCGACAGTGGAGGAACTGTCAACCTGTTGGGTTCGCGCGTGGGATTAATTAATGCAAATATCAACGCTTCCGGTATTAATGGCGGTGGCAGCGTGCGCGTTGGCGGTGATTACAAAGGTCAAGGTACTGTGCCAAATGCCTTGCGTACATTTGTGAGTAATGACTCGACAATTAATGCTGATTCTATCATAAATGGTGATGGGGGTCGTGTCATTATTTGGGCGGATTGGCTAACAGGTTTTTCTGGAAAAATTAGTGCTCGCGGTGGCAGCAATTCTGGCAACGGCGGCTTTGTTGAAGTGTCTGGTAAAGAAAACCTAATTTTTCGAGGAGATGTCAACGTTAGTGCAACTAACGGGATAAATGGTACAATTCTGCTCGATCCAAGAGACATTATCATTCAGGCAGGAGGGACAGCTTTAAATGATACCGAATTAGACCCAAATGTTCCTTTAGGCGATGCGGCGGGCACGATTTTATCATCACATGGTGGTATCGCAACAGATTTCACGATTAGCGATACAAAGCTAACTTCTTTAACTGGCAATATTATCATTCAAGCAGATCGAGATATTGTTGCTCAAACTGGGGCAAATTTAAACTTTGTCAATCAAACGTCTGGTGAAACAATTACCTTTAAAGCTAATAGAGATATTCAGATAAACACCAATATTGAAACAGCAGGTGGGTCTGTTAATTTTTCGGCTGGTAAAAATCTGACAGCGCAAAGTGTTAGCACAAATGGTGGTAACTTGGATTTTGCTGCTGGCAATCAGTTGACAGTTGGTTCAGTTGGTTCAATTAATTCAGGTAGCGGTAATATTACTCTAACAGGCAACGAAATTGACTTGACAGGATCTTTTTTTGTGCAAGGAACTGGTAATTTAGTCATCCAGCCTGCAACGCCCAGTCAAGATATTATTATTGCTGGCAGCGATAACAGTACAGCGGCCTTAGATTTTACAAAAAAAGAGTTCAGTAGCCTATATTCTGAGTCTGGGTTTACTTCCCTGACAATTGGGCGTCCTGATGGGAGTGGCACTATTACAATTAACGAAATAAATGACAATTGGAGACCATTCAGAGAGCCAGTAACGATTCAAGCACCGCTGGGCACTGGACGAATAATTGCCAATGGGGATATTCGGATAAACAATAGCTCGAAGACTGCATCAATTACCTTAATAGCAAATCAGGACATTTCTATTCAAGGGATCTCATCAAGTAGTTCTGATGATTTAGGAGCAAACATTACTATCCAGGCTGGGGGTAACATTACTTCCACTGGTCTGAATACAGGCTCGTCTTATCAAAATGGAGGGACTCTTAGCATCACTAGCAAGAACGGTGGAATTACCTTGGGTTCTCTAAATTCATCAGGTGGCATAATTTACCACATTGGAGATGCTAACGGTGGCAATATTACTCTCAAAGCTGCTGGGAACATCACTATCGATGGTATCACATCGTTTTCTGGTCGTCCTAATGCTGCTATTGGTTCAATTAGTAGTTCTGTAACTCCGATCGATGGTGAAGCCTCCACACCTCCTCCTCCGCCTACTGGTATTAGTGGCAACTCTAATGGTGGAAATATTAGCATCACTAGCACTAATGGGAGTATTTTGATTGGTAAAGATGGCATCCGCACCTACTCTTATCCTATAAGTAAATTAGGAACTACAGCTCTCAACGCTAACAGCGGTTCAGTTAAGCTTCAAGCCTCTGGTGATATTACAGTTGGTTCTATAGCAGCATTTGCAGGTCAAGGCACTGGTACTGTTTTTAAGTTTGGCGGTGCTACTCCTATTTCTGTAACTGGTACATCTAACGCAGGAAACGTCACTGTCACTACTAAAAATGGTTCAATTAGTTTTAATTCAGCTATTGATACCTCTTCTAACACAGGCAGTGGCGGTGCAGTTAATTTAATGGCTAAGGGCAATATTAATGCCACAGATATCCGCTCCAATGCTCAGCTCAATGGAGGAAATATTACTCTAAATAGTGGTGGCTCTATAAATACAAAATCTGGCACTTTATCTGCTTTTTCTAGCAATGCTAATGGTGGGTTTGTCACGTTGCAAGCTCAACAGGATATTACTACTGCTACGGTAGAATCGTCTGTAGGTCAAGGTTTTTTGGGTAATCCGGTTAAAGGGAATAGTGGTAATATTTTGATTGACAGTGCAGCAGGTTCTATCAATACTAGCGCTGGAACGATAGATGCTAGAACTAATAATGGCAATTCGGGAACAATTACTCTACAAGCTAAGAATAATATTACTACTGGTAACATATTAACTTTGCTCTGGAATGGAGCAACTGGCACTACTGGCAATATTTCTATTGCCAGCACGGAGGGCGCTGTCGATACCCGTGCTGGCAATATAGATTCTGGAATTACTTTTGGGAATTCCGGGTCAGTCACTATACAAGCTAAAAATGACATTACTACTGCTAACATATATTCTAGGGCTACTAATAATGGTTTGGCCAATAGCGGCAATGTTTCTCTCACAACTAGCGCAGGCTCTATAAACATCAGCCCTGGTAATACTATATCCACACTTTCCGATCGCGGAAGTGGCGGTCAAGTTAAGCTTGAGGCTGCTGGAAACATTACCACCAATGATATTTTATCAACTGGGAAGCTAGACGGCGGTTCTATAACCTTTAAAAGTGGGGGTTCTATAGATACTACTGCTGGACTTCTCAACGCTATGGGTGGCAACAGCGGTGGCAACATTTCCCTCGAAGCTGCAACTAATATAAGTACAGCCGGAATTGGTAGCGCCCTATTATTAAGCGGATTCAATGGAAATAGCGGCAATCTTCGCATTCAAAGCGGCGGTAATATTGACACAACAGCCGGCCCGCTGATTACTGCTGCGGGAAGTGGCAAAGGTGGAAATGTTGCCATAAATGCTAAAGGAACTGTGGCAACATCTAATATTAATTCCCGCAGTTTTGCTACGAACACCAGTGTCATTGGCGGCAATATTGAGCTTAAGGCAAATAGTATTACTGTGGGCGGAACTATCGAAACTAACCGCAATAATATTACGTTTGCTGCTCCGGTAACACTGTCTAACGACCTCTCTGTCAGAATTATGGAGACGGGCGACATTACTTTTAGTTCTACTGTTGATGGTTCGCACAATCTCACGGTTCAACCCAAGGATGGAGTTGTTCAGTTTGACGGTGCGATCGGCAATGTGACTCGTCTCAACAGTATCAATATTCTAGATGATATTCCCAAATCTACCGCCGCGATCGACATTGCTACAACTAATAATATTACTACTCAAAATATTATCTCGGACGCTGGAATTTATTTGTACAGCGAGAAGGGAGGAATTACTACAAAAAATCTCCAAGGGACAGCCGGAATTTATTTGTACAGCGAGAAGGGAGAAATTAAAACTGAGAATCTTAATTCGACTTCCCCTAACAATGGCGGCAATATCGAGCTGAATGCTGGCACTAATATCACTGCTGGTGATATCAATTCCTCGGCAGATGGTAATGCAGGCAATATTTTGCTCGACGCTAACGGCAATATTAATGCTGGAAAAATTGACTCTTCTGCTGGGGGGAATGCGGGCGATGTCAGGGCGATTAACCGCAGCAGTGCTGGCAATATTGTTGTCAGTCAAATTAATGCTGAGAGTCGCGGTACGGGTACGGGCGGAAATGTTGGGATTTTGACCGAAAAATTTTTTCGATCGCCCAATTCGTTCACAGATAGAAACGGCATCAATGCTAGCATCTCTACGGCGGGAAGTCTAGGAGATGCTAGCGGCGGTACGATAATTATCCGCCACGGGGGCGCGGGAATCACGCCTTTTATTGTCGGCAATTCTCAGACAAATGGAACTGCTGGTGCAATTACTAGGGGAAATAGTAATCCCCAACAAACGATTTTGCCCGATCGCAGTTATCTTTATACTTACAAACAGGATCGCGATCGCATTCAAATTATCTCGGTTCCTGAAATCGTTACGCCCGCACCAACAACCGCACCGACAACCGCACCAACACCCGCACCAACAACCGCACCAACTCCCGCACCGACAACCGCACCAACTCCCGCACCGATAGCGACGGCATCCCCCGCACCGACAACCGCACCAACTCCCGCACCGACAACCACACCAACTCCCGCACCTTTACTTATACCCAGACGCCAGCCACCGCAGGGTTTATCTCCCGCCGCAACTCCCACCCCAATATCGGAAAGCCCGATCGCACCTCCCACCCCAACACCCGAAATCGCATCTCCAACGCCCGCAATCTCGATCGCAACCCCAACCCCATCCCCAACACCCGAACCCCCGCCGATCGACCTTTCCCCCATCGAAGAACTGCTAAACACCAATGTCTTCACACTGCCGCCCCGCACAACCCGCACGCAGCCCTCAGCCCCAACAATACCAAGCGCGATCGATCGCATACCCGCCGCACCCGCAATTCCCGCGATCGCCCAACTCACCGCCCCGATCGCTCCTCCAAGCGCGATCGCACCTCCAAGCGCGATCGCACCTCCAAGTGCGATCGGGCCAAATCCAACACCCGCACCCCTTCAAGCCCCTGACAACCCCCCTGTAGCAGCAATTCCACCTGTAATTGCACCCATTCCAGTAGCTATTCCCGCAGCTATTCCCGCAGCTATTCCCGCACCCGCCCAAGCGCAAAATCCGCAACAAGAATTAGCTTATTTAATTGGCGATTTATTAGGAGCAAAAACTACTATCACCCCAAATCCTGAAACGGGAAGTAGCACTTTTAATTGGGCATTTACCGATCCAAAAAACAACTTTTCGCTCACACCACCGCCCGTCGAAGAACCAAATCTTACTTTTATACCGCCTTCGGAAAAGCCGCCAGAAAACCCGCCACCGCCAAGTTCTTCTCTTTCCGAAAAACCAGACGGCTGGATAGTCTTAACACCTACTCCTGCGCCTGCTATTGAGCCACCCGTTGAGGCGATCGAGCCTAATTCCTCGGCAAACATTCCCGAAACCACTCCAACTCCAGCACCAACTCCAGCACCAATTCCAGCACCAATTCCAGCACCAATTCCAGCACCAACTCCCGCACCAATTCCAGCACCAACTCCCGCACCAACTCCCGCACCAACTCCCGCACCAACTCCGGCAGCCCAAACTCCCGCACCCGCAGATATCCCAAATTTTATTCCCTTAGAAGTTAGCAGGTTTAGCGTCGAACAAACCTTAGATCAAAACAATGCTAATGAAGCTGTCCCCTTAATTGATAAACTCTTTGAACAAGACTATGAAAATTATTATGAGGAAGATTTCACCGACAAAAAAGTAACGGTTCAATATCTGAGAGAAACTCTGAAAACCATCAAGGAGGAAACCGGGAAGCAAGCTGTGATTGTTTACGCGATCGTCCGTCTCGAACAATTGTCGCTAGTGTTAGTAGTTCCCGACGGCCCTCCTATTCTCAAAAATATCCGTGTCGAGAGCAAAGATTTGCTAAAAACAGTGTCTGAGTTTCACCGCTCGTTAGCTAAACCCAATGACTCGGAAGATGCCGAATATTTAGCAAATGCTCAGCAACTTTACCAGTGGCTAATTGCGCCTATCCGTTCAGATTTAGAAGCGCTAAATGTCGATACGCTAGTTTTTTCCTTCGATGCCGGTTTGCGGCAATTGCCGCTAGCAGCTTTGCACGACGGGGAGCAATTTCTAGTAGAAAAGTACAGCCTGGGCTCAATTCCCAGTGTCAGCTTGACTAATACTAATTATCAAAGTTTGAAAAACGCTCAAGTTTTAGCAATGGGCGCTTCCTTATTTCCCCACACTAATAAACCTAAGTTGCGTGCGGTGCCGATCGAATTATCTGCGATCGCCGGTACCATCCGCAACACCCAAAATGCTGCCGAATTACCGCTGTGGCGCGGCAGCTTTTTTCTCAATCAAGATTTTACCGTGGAAAATCTCACCAAACAACGGCAGCAACAGCTTTTTGATATTGTTCACTTAGCTACTCACGCCAGCTTTCCGCAACATCAAAACGGACGCAAGGAAGCTGAAATTGACCTGTGGAAGCGCTCTTTGGCTCTGGATCAATTTCGGTTGGCGAAGTGGTACGACGATCGCAGGCAAGTACAGTTATTGGTGCTGAGTGCGTGCGAAACTGCGATCGGCGATAATAATGCAGAAATGGGTTTTGCTGGACTGGCAGTCCGCAGCGGTGTAAAATCGGCTGTGGCGAGTTTGTGGAAAGTTAATGATTTCGCGACTTTGGGGCTGATGACTGAGTTTTATGCTAATTTGCGATCGGCTACCATTAAAGCTGAAGCCCTCAGACAAGCTCAACTGGCGATGATTCGCAAACAGCTCGCGATTAAAAATGGTAAGTTGGTGGGGAGTCAAAAAAGGGCGATCGATCTTACTCAAGCCGGACAAGTAGCAAATTCAGATTTATCTCATCCCAAATTTTGGGCCGGATTTACACTAATTGGCAGCCCTTGGTAATCAGCTAGCGCGCATCTAATTTTCATACCAAATTGTCAAAAAATCTTTTTTGCAAACAAAAATGAGATGCTCCAGGCAAAACGTAAAACTAAACTCTTTAAGCAAAAAAAACTATGAGCAAGTTTACTAAAATATTCAATTCCCAAGATAAATCCTCAATCACCTTAAGTTTAGAGGAATCCGTCGCGGCGATCGCACTTGTCGCAGCGGAGGCTAATTCCCCTGACGCCGATGCAGATATCTTAGAAAGCATACTTTGGGATTCAGAAATATTTGTTGAATTCTCGGAAGATGATATGTCAGAAATGTTTCAACATTTGGCAAATATTATCGCCGAAGATGGTTTGGGAGGATTATTTAATACGGCTCGTGAATCACTGCCAAATGAGTTGGTGTTGGATACTTTTGCCATTACCGCAGCAATGTTTGTCGCCGATGAAACAGTGTCCGAGAAGCACCGGGATTTTCTCAAGAAATTTCAAGAAGTATTAGGTGTAGACGATGAGGAAGCTGAGGAAATTATCCAGGATGTAATTGCTGCATACTCGGAAGTAGAAGTCGGAGAGCCTGATTTCGATTTAGAAGATGAGCCGTTGTACCTGTCTGCTCAAGGCAATTTTACTGTCTCGATTCCAGTTGATAAGCAACGAGGCGGTAGGATTGACGATGGAGAAGGCTATGTTGCATTTTCTGATGACTTTGGTGTTTTGCTAAAAATTGATTATTTCCAGACTCCTGGCGAAGTGGAAAAATTAATCGAGTCAGCGGGCGAATCGGCTTATCTTACTTCGTTTCTTAACAATTTTATTGAGGGTGAAATTCTCGCTAAATTTGCTAATTCTAAGTTTCTCTACACTGAATATTTAGAAGATGAAGCAGCTTATTTCGCAGTGGTAGATTTGCCTGCGGGTGCAACTATCAGCGTGCAAAAAAATGACGGCCCAGCTACTAGATTGGATGCTTACCGGGGATTTATGGCTTTTATCGTTGACGATTTTTGCTACACGGTAAGTTGTCAGCGAGTTTATGAGGACAAGGATGAATTGGGTTCTTTTGAGTCGGAGGTTGAGGGCATTATGAACAAGATTTTTGACTTTATTGAGACGATCGAATTTTCTGAGGGCGAATAAACATGATTTATAGTGGATTGAGCGAAAGATGAAGTATTTACTAATCAATGGCTCAATCTCTCAATCAAAAATCTCAAAAGGTGCGTCGCCATGAGATTTGGGATTGAATGCTACAGATTGAGGATGCGACGCACCCTAGGAACACTATGGATCCGCACCCTAGGAAATTTCTAGATATTAGAGGTTTTTTGCAATAGAATAGTGCGATCGAGAATTTGGCTTTTTTGACCAATTTTCGATCGCACTTCCAAATCAAATCACTCAACCGCAGTCGAGAGACAGCAGCAATCAGCCGCCCTTTGCGACTAATTAGTAGTCTGAGCTTCCACCAATCTTTGCTTGAGTTCTTCCAAAGCGCTCGCCCAGCGCGGATCTGGCTGCACCGAACCGGAATCAGCACTCGACACCGTTGTTGCTGACTGATTGCGGCGAGACTTGTTGTTGTCACCGCGACGGCGATTGCTTTTGCTAGAACCGCCACCTCCACCTTGGTTGGCGGGAGCCTCGCGCTTCTGTTGCTGAGGTGCAGGGACTGGCTGCGACGGCGACGATGATACCAACTGCGGGGAAGCAGGCGAGGAAGACTGTGGCTGATCGTCTTCGCCCTTCTCCGATTTACCCTTAGAACGGGGTAAAGCCTTCTCTATTTTGAGGGGGTTTTCTTTGAACATCAAGCCGTTGTATTTCTCAATAACTTGATCTGCTTGTTCGTCGGTTAGCACCGTCACAAAACCAAAGCCCCTGCATTTACCAGTTTTGCGGTCTGTAATTACCTTTGTGGTAACAGATTCGCCTTCGGGTGCAAAAACTTCTTGCAGTTCTAGGCGATCGAGTTCTTTGGGTAGATTACCAACATAAAGACGAATAGACATGAAAAATTCCTCCAGATTTGGATTTTAATTAATTTGCTCGAACAGAATTACCTGAAGTCACATCAATATTGACCCCCAGAAACACCGCACAACCACAGAATTTGCACATTCCTCCCACCAACCTTGACAGCTCCCCCCATCTTTTAGAACAAAAAGATGATTTACTCTGATAAGGCCGGAACTGAACCGCCGATGCAGAGAGCTTTTAAATCTCGGGTTGTTGTGTAAACTTTTAGTCATCACTCAAATGTTTAGGCTATTGGCTGTTCTGTATTACTTGCTTCCGGTTTTGATTCAGAATGTTTATAGCCAGCGCCGTGTAGAAATTTATGTCCAAGGATGTCAATTGCGAGCGATCGGAATGCCAGTATTCAGTCTAATACAGTGAGGGAGAAAATCGCTAACATTTTTTGGGCCAGTAATCTTACCTCACTTCTAATCTCGCTCCTAATGTTGAGGACTACTCACTTACCCGGTATCCCTCAAATTGGGCCCGGCAGCGTCCGACCATTCTTTAAAGGTATCACAGCCTTGGTAACAGAGCTAGTTATTTAGGAAGATTTCATGCTGTATTGAACGAAAACCGCATCTGAATCACTTTTGAGAATTCATCCCGCAGAGCTAAATTCGCTGTCGAAAAAAAACAGCCGACAGGCGGCTGGCTGAACTTGCTGTGTTGGGAGGTTGACAATTTTTACGCAATGCCTTAGAGGTTTTAGCCAACTGAAGTTATTGCGCTATTTGGTTCAATCCAATTCATGTAAACAAATGTAACAGAAGGTCGGCAAAAAAGCAACATTTCTTTACGAAGGGTTGACAGTTGACAGTTGACAGTTGACAGTTGACAGTTGACAGTTGACAGTTGACAGCAGCAAGAGGGCAGAAGGATGCGCGACTCGCGCGGCAATCTGATAACCAAGCTGTACTGCATTGAAATTGTATATTTCAATTTCGCCTCAAAACTAATCTTCCCATCGGATCCTCTCGATCGCCTCATCTTCCGCCCTGAATAATGATGTACGCACCCCAAATAGCAGCAGCAAAGGCCAAAATCGCAGACCAAATCGGATGTCCGCTGTCGCTAACTCGCCCTTCTTGACTGCGGAGAGTTTCCAGGTCGATCGCCACAGTAGCACCTCGGCGCAGCCAACCAGTCGCCACCACAGATTTGCCGATCAAATCGCTGGGGCGAGTCGTCTGTTTGAGCAAAAATGGGTACAAAGAGCCGATCGGGCCAATCCTCGAAACATAGTGCAACCTCACCAAACCCGCCGCCGTTTGCAAAATCAAATCCTGTCCGAGCCAATTGTCAATACCAGACCTACCCAAAAGTTGCCCGGAAAGCTGCACAGGTTGAGCATCTACGGGCAGAGTTTCGGGATTTGACAAAATTTCCGGTAAACTCGGCGAAGCGGTTTTTCGCGGGGTAATGTCGGGGAAAAAATGGTTAATTCGCATCAAAGTACCGATGCTAAATCCGATCGGCAAACAGCCCCAAAGAATCGATCGATCGCCCAAAAGCCAATCGAGTTGCCAAATACTCGTTTTGGAAAAAATCCAGCTAATCAGCCACAGCAAAGCCACTATTCCTAAACTCATCGGAATCCCAAAAAACGGCGCACCTTGTAAAAATAGTTTTGAGTCTTTAAATTCGAGTATGGATTTAAACAGAGATAATTTTCCTGTTTTGGGTTTTTCCGGCGACAGACTCGCCAAATCTAACTCAGTCTCCAGTTTCCAGAATTGAGCGTAGAGTTCCAACAGCTTGAAACGCTCTCCCAGCAAAGGATGCGTGTTATTAATTGTCAACCACATGCGTTCTCGGTTGCTGACATCCCAGAGCAAAATCTGTTCTAGCGGCGCCTGTAATGCAGCACTACCAAAGGTTACAGCTTGTCCAACGCCGACGGGTAACAATAAATCGAAACTTTCGAGGAAAAAGCTAGTTTGCTTTTGCTGTTCGATATTTGCAGCAATGCCGATCGCAATTTTAGTCAGTGCCCGCGTCAAACCGTTAGGATTGCCGGTAATTTCTGCGGAAGTGCGATCGCTAAAATACACTCTGCGGCGCGACAACCACAACATCGGCAACCGCAACAACTTATAAATCCCGTAACTCGTGGCAGAAATTGCAGCGGTGACAACTCTGACAGCATAACGAAAAAAGTCGATCGTCATTAAATCGCACAACCGCTCGCCCCAGCAAGCAGTCTGCCAATATATAAGGTAAGGAATCTGCATCACCAGCATCGCCAGCGACATCGGCGCAAAATCCCAGTGAGAAATATGGGCTAATTCCCGCGCAAAAATAGCAGCTATTTCATCATCCGTCAATTGATCCAACAGCCCTTGACTGACAGCAATCCGAGCAAAACGGGGCAAACAGCCGTAACTGAAAGCTACAGGAACATTGAGCGGCAAGAGTTTCAGTACAGGGGTTGGCATATTTTGCTTGGTGCAAAAACTGCGGAGTACCCGACTAGCTTCTTTGCTGTGCTTGGATAAAACCGATCCGCGCAGGGTTTCGATACCGCAAAAAAGTTTCAGCAGCGCGTCTGTCAGCCAGGGAGATGAGGCCAAAAGCAATCCGAAAACAAACTGGATGAAGGGAGTTGGATCTCGGTAAAAAAGCTGAATTGGCTGGAAAATTGGGAGTCTAGTAAATATGTAAAGCTGAACTAATAAAGCATTGGTGTTTGTCAGCAGGAATTGTAGGACAAAGCGGGCTAGCCAAAATAGGGCGATCGCACTTACAACCGCTTCCACTCGAAAATTCAGCAACTTTAGCGGTTTGAGGGGGCGCGGACTTTTGGTGCGCCCAGCTTCGCGCCAAGTAAGTTCGTAGGTATCGGGGCTGGCGAATCCGGGGATATCTGTTGGGGAACCGGAACTATTTTCGCCGCTATTGCCTGCATCGGTTGCGGTTGCTGTAGGGGCGGTGTCCCCGTGCCCGCCCTCTAGTGTCGGGTGAATCGGCGGTTTGGGGGGTGGAGGTGGCGGTGAAATATGTGTTGATTTGGTGTTTCCCGGCGCGGCAGTCGGCTCTAAGGGTGAAAATCCGGTTTTTTGGTCTGCGGTTGGTCGTAGCGAAGCGGGGCTCCATCCATCGCCCCCAAGCGTTTTTTTCGCCGATTCTGTTCCCGAATCAAAGGCGACAAAGCCGGTTTCTGGTGTTGTTTGCGGCGGTTTTGGGGGGGTTAATTCTTTTAAAGTGCGATCGGCCCAGGTTTTGATTTGGGTGTTGGGGATTTTGGTGAGGGAAGTACAAAGGGCGATCGCCTCTTTAACATTACCAGTTGCTTTGTACGCCGCCACTAATCCCATTTGGGCGCGGATTCCGGGCGGTTGATTTGCTGCGGTTTGGCTGACGGATTCTAAAAGGGCGATCGCGCTTTGGTAATCCTTTTGTTTCAAAGCAGCTAACCCAGCCTCTAGAGACTGTTTCAGAGATGAATCCGCCGAATTTTGATTGTTTGGAGATGCCATAACTGTGATTGCGCTTGTGTCTTGTCTAGGATAGCTTGGGCGATCGATCGATAGATTACGGTTTTAGCACAGTCAATCGATTTTAGATTTTAGATTTTAGATTGAAGAATTGGATGATTGAAAAATTGACCCCACGGAGCGATCCGGGGGCTTGCGAGCGGATACATAAGTCCGGCAGGGGTTTAAACCCCTGCCTCAAAGCGAAAGTCCTCTCAAAGAGGACTGAAGAATTAGTTGATATGTATTGGTTTCAGGCAAATCTTCAGTCAGTTTCAACTGACTTTAGCTATTAGACAGGGGTTTAAACCCCTGTCGGACTGCTGGGATAACCAACAGACTTGGTGCGCTGACAGCTTAAGTTGCCACTCCTTGGGCATTGCCGTCTCCTCTTACTCGCTACAATATTATTTGGGTTTTAATCTACAATTAAAGTCACTCCTCACCAATACATTTATGCCAATAGACGACGAAGATTTTGAAATCCAAATCAGCGACGATCGCAAACTGCAACTCTTCACAGACAGACACGAATTTACCCGCCGATTTGCCTTTTATTTAAACGAAGACCAGCCCCGCGAACAAATTTTGTATTTTTTCGGGGATGGAGGCAACGGCAAGTCATTGCTCCTCAAACACTTGGAGTATCACTGCTGCAAAAAATTTCCGCCGGATGTGTGGCAACAATGGCGCGAACTCCCAGAATCGCAAGCCGCCGAAGTTGCTGATTTCGTCCGCAATGCAGAACCTAAAACCTACACTCCCATCCCCGTAGTCAGACACGATTTCGGATTGATACCGATTAAAGAAGATAAACCCCAAGATAGATTTTACGGCTTGCTGATGCTGCGGCGCAATCTGGCAGAGTCAGCCAAGAAATATAAATTTAAATTTCCTAATTATGATTTTGCTTGCTTTTGGTATTTGCTGAACAAAGGCGAGTCAGACGCAACTCTCAACCAACTTTTCCCCAACGATTTGATTGACTTTTTGACACCTGTAGTGGAAACATTTGCCGGATTTCCCGTGGTGTCGCAAGTGGCGGCGGGGCTGAAATTGATCGACAAATTCGGTGGCATTAAACGAACAATGAAATTAATTCAAACGCGGTTGGGAGTCAGCGACGAAAGGGCTGATGAAATTCGCCGTAAAGATATTGATACTGAATTAATCGACTGTTTGCCGAAATTGTTTGCAGGTGATTTGAATGCAGCAGTGGCTGGCAAAAATAAACCCGATCGCCTGGTGATGCTATTTGATACTCACGAGAAAATGTGGGATGCCAAACGCAATTCTCAAGGCGCAACTTTTTGGTATCAAGATGAGTGGTTTCGGCGGTTGTTGAGGGCGCTGGATTACAGATTGGGGATTGTGGTTGCTGTGGCGGGGCGAGATTGTCCGGTGACGCAATTGCAGTGGCCGAATGCGCCGAGGTTTCCGATTCCCGCAGATTATATAGATGCCCAATTGGTGTGGCATTTGTCGCCGGATCATGCGAGGGATTACTTGCACAAAGTGGAGATTGACAAGGCAGATTTGGCTGATGCTGTAATTAAATATGCCAGTGTCAATCCCGATCAGAGTTGGGAAGATTTGCAGGTACATCCGTTTTATTTGGGTTTGTGCGCGGATGTGGTGCTGGCAGAAAGAAGGCGGGGAATTGAGTTGCTGGCGTCGGATTTTGCGCGGATTCCGAAGTTGGAAAATAAGACTGCGGAGTTGACGGATCGTTTGTTGATGTATGTGGATCGCGAAGTGCGATCGGCGGTGCATTCGCTGAGTGCTTGTCGCGCTTTTGATGAGGATTTGTATGTGAAATTGGGTTCTGGTTGTCACTTCCAGGCAAGCAGTGCAAATTTTGAGATGTTGACGAGTTTTTCCTTTGTGTGGAAATCGCAGAAGCGGGGGGATAACTGGTATCGGATTCACGATTTATTGCGGCGTTTGGATGCGGAAAGGGATAATCCGAAAACTCGCAGAGCTCATGAGGTTTTAGAGGGGCATTATCGGGAAGTCGGGGATGCGGCGGAGGCCATTTTTCATGCTAATCGCTTGGATTGGCTGCGGGGTGTGGAGGAATGGGAAGGGGTGTTTAATAAAGCTTTGAACAAGAGTCGTTATGGGGAATGCAAGTCGCTGCTAGGAGTTAGAGAGGAGTTGTGGATTAAAAGTGATTATTCGCTGGGACTGATTTCACGAGCTGAAGGATTTTACTATACTATGTTAGCTCGATATGCAGAAGCAAAACAAGAGTATTTGGAGGCAGTTGCAGCTTACAATCGCGCACTCATCACAAATCCTGACGATCAAAATACGCTTCAAAGCAAAGGGTTTGCGCTGCTAAGTCTGGGTCAGTTACAGAAAGGTATAGGAGAATTTAAGGTGGCAAAACAGTCTTTGTCAGATGCGCTCGCTACCTGTAATTTAGCTTTACTTATTTCACCGGATCATATTAGTGCTTTCAACATCAAAGGGCTGGTGCTGAACTGCCTGGGTGGTGTGCAGGCAAGGCTAAAAGAATTTGAGGCAGCAAAACAGTCTTTCTCAGATGCGATCGCAGTCTTGAATTCTCCTTTACTTATTGCACCGGATAAGAATCATCTTCTCAACAGTAAAGGAAATGTGCTGCACAGTCTGGGTGATTTGCAAGCAAAGCTAAGTGAATTTGAGGCGGCAAAACAGTCTTACTCAGATGCGATATCTGCTTATAATTCTGCTTTAATTATTGCACCGGATTCTATTGGCAATCTCAACAACAAAGGGAATACGCTGCGAAGTCTGGGTGATTTGCAAGCAAAGCTAAGTGAATTTGAGGCGGCAAAACAGTCTTACTCAGATGCGATCGTAGCCTTTAATTCTGCTTTACTAATTGCACCCGATGATATCGGTGTTCTCAATAACAAAGGGATTGCGCTGCGATGTCTGGGTGATTTGCAAGCAAAGCTAAGTGAGTTTGAGGCGGCAAAACAATCTTACTCAGATGCGATATCTGCTTATAATTCTACTTTACTTATTGTACCGGATTCTATCATGGCTCTCAACAACAAAGGGATTGCGCTGCAAATTTTGGGTGATTTGCAAGAAAAATTACTTGAAAGACAGGAAGCACTCAAAAATTGGCAAGAGGCGCTGGAAATGTTTAATCGATCTTTAGCCATTGCTCCTAACAACGATAGTCTTCGCAATAGACGCGATGCGCTGCAAGAATCTCTCGATAATTTGGGTGAGGATACTGTCAGCTTGTAGGGTGCGTCAGTCTCAAAGAAACCGGGTTTTTGCCCAAATCTACGCATCACAAGCAAGAATTATCGAAAAAACCCGGTTTCTGGCCACCCGCGCGTCAGTCTCAATTCTCGAAAAAACCCGGTTTCTGGCCACCCGCGCGTCAGTCTCAAAGAAACCGGGTTTTTGCCCGAATCTACGCATCATAACCAATAATTATCGAAAAAACCCGGTTTCTGGCCACCCGCGCGCTAGCCCTAAGATTTGATACCTGACGGCGCACAACTCTTGCTCTTTTCCGATTCCAGGTATTGCTTGTAAGCCACCTCATCGCCACCAAAAGAATTGATCGATACCTGTCGTTTCGGCATCGATTTCAGAGGAGCATCGATCGGGCTATACCGACAGTAACACATCACAATTACGTCATAGTCGCTCATCGGAGTTGGAATATCAGGCGTGTATGTTTGCACCCGCACAACTTCCCAATCACTCACCCGATAATGAGTATTGTGTGCGTGTTCATTTGGATCGTGTTCTGACTCCACCCGCACAAATTCTACAGGGCGATATCCCGGTTCAGGAATCGGTTCCTCAGAAGAATCCCAGTTTTCTGCAATGATAAAAGTTAGAGCTTGGCTGTGTTGGAGTTTTCTCTGTCTCCAGCCTTCATCTTCACCTGACTCAGCCTGAAAAACAATGTACTTCTGCATTAGTTTTCCTCCGTTTCTTCGAGATAGTTGGGAAATTCTGTTTTCCCTTTGAACACGCAATCAACTTCAAAAATGTACTTATTTTCTATTTCCTCAATTTCCAGCAGTTTCCAGCCATACTTTTTCTGCATATCCCGACATTTCTGCGGGTTGGTGGCGCTGTGTCGAGAGATATCCCTCTCTGCATCGTAGCGCAGCCACCTATTTGGATCGTTATTTGTCATTATTGATATAGCTCCTGTGTTGGCTCTACAACATTGGAGAAGTCGTCTTGACTCGGTGTTTGCCGCACTGCGTCAAGGCGCATCTTTAGAGTTGATTTATTTTATGATAATACCAAATCATCCTTTAATACCCTCTTTATTCCAAGTCTTTGACTGTTGATGTATGCACTCCGACAAAGAAACCGGGTTTTTGGCCGCATCTGCGAATCACAACCAAGAATTATCGAAAAAACCCGGTTTCTGGCCACCCGCGCGTCAGTCTCAAAGAAACCGGGTTTTTGCCCAAATCTACGCATCACAACCAA
>NZ_JAEQCI010000249.1:0-1853 GCF_020738565.1 Microcoleus sp. PH2017_12_PCY_D_A
CGGTATCGCCGAATACGTAACTGAAGAAACTGGTTTCAAAATAGAGCCAACTTCTAGAGAGTATCTTACTCAGGAGTTAACAAATAAAATTCAGATTTTAGTCGAAGACGATCGCTTGCGGGAAGGTATGTCAGCTAAGTGTATCGCAAAAGCCAAAGAATTTGCATGGGAGCGAAAAGCAGAAAAAATTGTTGAAATTTATCATAAAATTATTGAGGCTAAAAATGTCGCTCGCTCTAAATAAGCTGTTGTACATCTAGATTGTCTGTGGTAATTGAGGAGAACAGGGGCCGCGAACTTGAAGATTTTTGTTCGGTTCCCCAAATATACAATTTAAACGCGCAACAGCTTAGGGGTTGCAGCTTAATACTATAGCAATCCTTTGGTTGGTTCTTCTAGAATACAATTGCATGGCGCGGATTTTATTTATACGCAAGTCCCTCAATAGCTTTTCCAACTCCCATACGAGGTATGCCGAGGTATGCTGCAACCCTTACCGTGTCAAGCTTTTCATGCCAAAATGGGTCCGCGAACCTTTAAGAGAAAGGCTATACATCAATCAATTTATTGGGTGGAAAACAATTTATGCGAATTGCAATTGTTGGTCAAAATGCTTCAACTAAGTTCGGGGGCGAGTCATTGCTGCGGCTGAACTACTTCCGGATACTTCGATCGCGCAACATAGAGACGTGGTTGCTGGAAAGGTGTAGACTTGCTCCTGGAAGCCTTTGCCACCGTCGCCGCTCAAACTGGTGCAGTATTGGAAATCATGGGCGATGGGGACATCCGAGGGGAACTATAAGCTCAAGCAGCTCGTTTTGCCCGTGCTAGCATGGTGCACAGCCTGGTTCACACGCGGCTGGAGCTTGCGGTTACCCATCGGTTACCCCGTACTTGCCTACCGCATTTACCACCGGATGCAGCAGCAGAATTTGCCAGCCAAGGATGCTGCGCTTTATGCGATATCTTGCGTGCTGGGGAATTTTCCTCAATTGCAGGGTTAGATGATGTTTCACCAGCGCCGGTTGCTCAGACAGCGCAGCAACTCGATCGAATACAAGACATCAAACCCATCAATTGAGCAAGTTACAATGAGTGCTAAGTCTACTAAGTAGGTCAGTTACCATCAACTTAACTTGTTTTTTCTGGAACTTCTCCCCTGTATTTCCAGGTCGGGTGTTGATGTAGAGGCGGATTTTTCCATTAACCTCTACAGCAGACACTCACATCGGGAAAAAACGCTTCATATCGATTAATCCATTCAAAACTCAACTTCCAAATATCCATCGATCGTCAGCAAAGGAATCTAACCAATGAACGACCAAAAATTAAAAGTTTTACTAATTGTAGAGCAGTGCAATCCTGAATGGGCCTCTGTACCTTTGGTGGGTTACAATTTTGTTGAACAAATTAGCAAGCTAGTAGATGCAACACTTGTCACCCATGCTAGAAATAAATCCGCTCTTCAAAAACACCCTGAATACGAAAAAGTATTTTATCTTGAAGAAGGAAAGCTTGCCACGCAATATTACAAAGTAGTAGAAAAAATTACCGCGAACGGTAAAATAAATTGGCCACTTTATAATGCTCTAAATTATCCAATTTATGAAGAATTTAATCGGCAAGTGTATCAAAAGTTTAAGTTGCCAATACTCAACGGAGATTATGATATAGTTCATGCAATTACCCCGATGATGCCGCGGTATGCGTTTAAGGTAGTTAGTATCTGCCAAAATACTCCTTTTCTGCTAGGTCCAGTCAATGGAGGCATTCCTTTTCCAGCAGGCTTTCAAGAAACTGCCAAACAAGAATTTGCTCAATTCAACTTTTTGAGGGCAGTTGGTCGAGCCTTA
>NZ_JAEQCI010000053.1:0-55460 GCF_020738565.1 Microcoleus sp. PH2017_12_PCY_D_A
AAAAAGCCTCAAATGATTGCAGAGCAATTATTTGAGGTTTTGAGAATTCTGAATTCTTTTGAAATTAAATCCGATCGAATATCTGCGGAATGTGGGATCAAAATCAAGATTCCCCTCAGGAACTTGAGGGATTCTCTGCCGCACGGGAATCTGCACCACAAACTCGCTGCCTTGCCCCAGTTTAGAATAACAATCAATCTTGCCGCGATGTCTTTCAGTGACGATTTGATGGCTGATCGACAGTCCCAATCCCGTGCCTTTGCCAACCGATTTGGTTGTAAAAAAAGGATCGAAAAGTTGCGATCGCACTTCTGAGCAAATGCCGGTGCCGTTATCGGAAATCGCGATCGTCACCGAGTTAGCATCGGCGGTGAAGGTGTGGATCGCAATCGTGGGATTATGCCGTGCGGGTGTGTTTCTGATACCTTCTTCCAGCGCATCAATGGCATTGCTCAGCAGATTCATAAATACCTGGTTGAGTTGACTGGGGTAGCATTCCACCATTGGTAACTGTCCGTAGTCTTTGATTACTTGAATGGTGGGATGTTCAGCACAGGCTTTGAGGCGATGTTGCAAAATCACTAGGGTGCTGTCGATGCCTTCGTGAATATCGACGGGTTTGACTTGTGCTTCATCCAGACGGGAGAAATTGCGGAGGGAAAGGACGAGTTGGTAAATGCGATCGCTCCCTAATTGCATAGAATTGAGCAGTTTGGGCAAATCTTCTTGCAGGTAATCGACATCTACATCATCCATCCAAGCTTTAATTTTGGGATGGGGCTGGGGATGGCATTCCTCGTACAACTCCAGAAAAGTCATCAAATCTTGAATGTGATCTTTGGCGGGTTGGATGTTGGCGGAGACAAAATTGAGGGGATTGTTAATTTCGTGGGCTACACCAGCCACCAATTGCCCCAGGGATGACATTTTTTCGCTTTGCACCAGATGCACCTGCGCCTGTTTTAGATCGTTTAGCGCTTGGGAAAGCTCGATCGTCTTTTGTTCAACTTTCTTTTGGGCATCGCGCAGTTTCATGTGGACGCGAATCCTTGCCAGTGCTTCTTCGTGCTGGACAGGCTTGGTGATATAATCTACCGCACCCAAGCTCAACCCTTTCACTTTATCGACTGAATCAGACAAGGCTGTCATGAAAATTACCGGAATGTCGCTGGTGGTGCGATCGCTTTTGAGCCGCCCACAGGTTTCAAACCCATCAATCCCCGGCATCATTACATCCAGCAAAATCAGATCCGGATGGTAAGATTGGAGGCGTTGCAGGGCCGCTTCTCCACTTTTGGCGATGGCGACTCGATATCCGATCTCACTCAATACATCAAATAAAACCTGAATATTGGTGGGGTTATCATCCACCACTAGAATGGTTCCGATTGCAGATGCGGTTTCAACTGACACGGGTTAACTCCTCATAAAAATTACAAATTAAAAAGAAATTAAAACTTTTTTTTTAACAAACATTTACCATTTTTATACATTTCTAAGTAATTTCACCGTACAAAGATTGTGGAATTTATTTCATCAACTTAATCTAATATTGCATAGTTTTTTGGAATAAGTATTGATTGTGCATAGCCTGACTAAACATACGGTTCCAGCAAATTGATAATCGCTTCATCGTCAAACCTCTGACTCAGTTCTAGCATTTTGTTAGCAAAGGGCGCATATTGCCGATCGACTTGTTTGAGGCGATCGGCTTCCTGTTGAATATCAGCCATAAAACCATCTTTGGCTGCTCGGTAAAGGGCTGCTAGTTGGCCCGGTGGTGGCACAATCCAATCCGCAGTCTGGGAAGCTGTGACAGAAGATTCAATTGTTTCCGGCGCAAGTTCATAAATCCATTGTAACTCTAAGTGATGCTCCAACTGGCTTAGCAATCCGGTAAACTCGATCGGCTTGGGGAAAAAGCCATTGCAACCGGCTTCCATCGCTTCCTGCATATCCACCTGCGACAGACTCGCTGCGGAGGCAATAATTGGAGTGTGGGCAAAATCCGGCAGTTGGCGCAGGCGGCGGGTCATTTCCAGCCCGTTCATCCGAGACATCATCACATCGGTAATAATCAAATCTGGACGCATTTGCAGGGCGGTATCGAGTCCCGTGTGTCCGTCATCGGCTTCTGCTAGCTTAAAGCCTAGAGGTTGCAGCATCCCGATGAGTACAGCGCGGTTTTCGCGGCGATCGTCAATCACTAAAATTTTACGCGGTTCCCCTTGGTAGCCGATAATCTTTTGATGGGCTGTCTCGGACTGATTGAGCCAATCAGCAGCGGCGGGTACATCTACTTCAAACCAGAAAGTGCTGCCTTTGTTTGGTATGCTCTTAACTTGAATCGTGCTGCCCATCACCTGCACGATTTGCTGACCGATCGCCAGTCCTAATCCAGTTCCTTCGCTGTTGCGATCGCGCTTCCCCGCTTGCTCGAAGGGTAAAAAGATCGATTCGAGTTTTTCCGGTACTATACCAATACCCGTGTCTTCTACTTGAAAACGCAGGCGGGTAAATCCGGTGTTTTCCTGTTCCCGATTCTCCACTTTTTCCACAGTAAATGTGACGCGGCCGAAGTCGGTAAATTTAACGGCATTACTCAGCAAGTTTAACAATACTTGCCGCAAGCGTTTGTCGTCAGCATGGACGGCGGTGGGTAAATTGCGATCGGGCTGGTAATGAAATGCAACACCTTTTTGCTCGGCTTTGATCCGGCACATTTCTACTGTGGTAGTGAGGAAGTTTGCTAAGTGGAAATCTTGGGGATAGAGCTCCATTTTCTGTACTTCCAGTTTGGACAAATCTAGGATGTCGTTGATGAGTGTCAGCAGGTGCGAACCGCACTGGTGAATCACCTCCAAGCCTTTCCGTTGCTTCTCGGTGGTGGCGGGATCGCGATCGAGAATTTGAGCATAGCCTAAAATGCCGTTGAGGGGGGTGCGGAGTTCGTGGTTCATGTTGGCAAGAAATTCGCTTTTGGCATGATTGGCGGCTTCGGCGGCTTCCTTTGCTAGTTGTAATGCGGCTTCTATTTGTTTGCGCTGGGCAATTTCTTGTTCTATTTGCTTATAGGCTTGGACTCGTATAGTCACAGCGTCTTGAATTGTCTGGGCGAGAAACTGGATTTCGTTATCGGACAATCCACTAGGCATGACAAAATAGTCAGTGCTTTGACTTTCAGTAACGGCTTTATTTAATCGCTGGAGTGGTTGCAGGATCGATCGCTGAATCATCACTGCCATCAATGCGAGAATTACCGACATCCCGACGATCAGGGTGACTGTAGATGCTGAAAAGGTGTGCCATGCTTGTTGTTGCATTTGTTCAACGTCGAGAATTGCGATCGCCAATCCCCGGCGATCGATCGAAGCAAACAATGTGCTGCTAAAAGGCAAAATTTCTACCAATGCAGGCTTGCCCTCTACAGTTGTTCGGAGGCTTGTCTCTACGCCTGTTTGAGCAGCTTGTTCCAGCCATTGTGCCAATTCTGGATGAATCGAAGCGTAGGGCAGATTTTGTAATTCTAGTCCGCTGCGGGCTAAGGTTTGTCCGTTGGGACTGACGATCGCCACTTCCACCACAGTTGGTAGTGTGGCATAGTTCTGGACAACGCGCTTGATAATGCTGGTATTCCCCAATTCGATCAAACCTTCTGTGGAAAATCCCACACCTTGGGTAATTGATTGAGCGCGTTGTTTTAGCTCTTGTTCCAGGTTTGATTCAATCAGAAAGTAGTTTAATCCCAAGGTGGTTAAACCTACAGTTGCTAAGGAAATACCAAAACCTGTCAGCAGTTGACGCGATAAGTAGTTTTTGGAGGATTTGGATTTAGGATTCATGACTTCCACGCCTCGATTGCTTTGCTGACAAGTGAGCCATCAATCTTCACATCTTGCCGAATCACCCTACCGTGACGCGGATCTTCTTCTAGCAGTTGGATAATTTGTGTTTTTACCGAACTTAGCCGACCATTTGTCTGGAACATCCGCCGATTCAGAGCAATATCTCCTTTTTTCAGCCCAGCATAATCGCTAGCAAAGGATTCAGCGCTTTGTCCGAGTTTTTTGGCGACAACTTCAAATACTTGATTCTGCTTCGTTTCAACAGCGTGCATCACATCAAACCAAGCTAAAATGAACTGGGTTAGTTCTGCTTGTTTCGCTTTCACTGTTTTATCATTGGACATTAAAATATCAATCACAAGGCTATCTACTTGTTTCGTGGTATAAATCACATTGCCCTTGATGGTTTTAGCCGTTTCTCCTAGCATCGGGTTCCACAGGATGGCGGCGTCGATGTCTTCTGAAGTAATTTTTTCGGCCGCCACTTCATTGGAATAATCGAGAATATGTACATCAACCGGTGTGATTTTATGAGCTTTTAACGCTTCTAACAGAATCAAATGATTAACAGTACCCAGCTTGGCACCGACTCGTTTACCGCGCAAATCTTCTACTGATTTAATTTCTGGTTTGGCGACAATTCCATCAGAACCGGCAGAAATATTGGTCGTCATTAAAACCACAGGCAGTCCATCACCAGGCTCGACTTGCATCGCATCCCACACAGAAATAAATGCCGCATCTAATCGGTTGTTCATCACTGCACGGCTGGAATCTTGTTGGTTGTCAAATCGCACCAGTTCCACCTTGATGCCTCGTTGTTTGAAGAGTTCTGAGGCTTGAGCGTAGAGTACAACATCAAAGCCCGCCCAGCTTGTAATTCCTACTCGCAAAGGCTTCAGCGATTGCTTGGGCCCGAAACTACAGGCATTAAGGGCAAATATCAGAGTAAGCGCGATCGCAAATAAACTAAAAAAGCTCGGTTTGATGGCGAATTTGAGCTTTTGTGCTGCGAGTTTCTGAATGGCTTTTTCGCGATTTGGGAATGGCAGGTATCTCACAAGTCGCACAGCGCCGAATACCTGCAATATGAATTTGCTAAATGATAGATGGGTCTTCATCTTTTTTTACTTAAAAATCTGGTTTGTTGTGTTAAAATTGAAAAGGTGAAAATTAAACTCCGCTTAATATTACTATACAGACGGTGGCAGCAAATTGAGAATAGCTTCGCCGTTAAATGTCTGACTCAGTTCTAGCATTTTGTTGGCAAAGAGTGTATATTGCAGTTTGTATCTGTTGAGTGGGGCGATCGGACAACTGCTAGCAATGGGTTTAATATCGGGTCCGATCCATTAACCGCAATTAGATTCGTCCGCAAAAGCGGACTTCAGTCCGCAAAAATCTGCGGACTTCAGTCCGCACTACGAACCGCAATTAGATTCGTCCGCAAAAGCGGACTTCAGTCCGCAAAAATCTGCGGACTTAAGTCCGCACTACGAACCGCAATTAGATTCGTTCGTAGTGCGGCAAAAATCTGCGGACTGAAGTCCGCACTACGAACTGCAAACTTGAGATGAGGGTACAGTTTTCGATTTGGCTTTCATAGGTATGGCGATCGCAAACTCTGCACCGTTTCCGGGAGTTGAATTAACCTCCAGAGTCCCAGCATGGGTGTCAACCACGATCGCGCGAGCAATTGCCAATCCTAAACCTGTGCCTTTACCAACTGCCTTACTGGTAAACTGGCGATCGAAGATTTTCTGTTTTACTTCATCAGTCATACCTATACCATTATCTCGAATAGAAATAAACGCAGATTGAGAGTCATTCGATAGTTCAGTCTTAACCCTAATGCAATTTGGATGAGCTTTTATTTCCTCAAAACTGCGTCCCTGATTTGATTCCTCCAGAGCATCAATAGCATTGGCAAGTAAATTCATAAACACCTGGTTTAGTTATCCGGCATAACATCGCACAGCAGGTAAATTTCCATATTCTTTAACAACTTCAATCGCCGGACGTTTTTCCTTAGCTTTGAGGCGATATTTGAGAATCAGTAAAGTGCTATCTATACCATCGTGAATATTGTATAGCCTTTCTCAGAAAGATGAGGTACGACTGGGAATAGGGCATAGGGAATAGGGAATAGGGCATAGGGCATAGGGCATAGGGCATAGGGCATACCTCACTTTTTTGAGAACCGCTATAAGCAACAGGAGAGCTGCTATCGGCGCGAGAAAAGGTTCTCAGATTATAGTTGCAGTCGAATGACTAATCTCTTTTTATATTGTCGCATACTTTCGCTCGCTGTCAACACCGGCAATTCATCCCAGTCTTCTATTTTGTAAAGTCTAAGTATGAGTTCAAAAATACACAATCAGTCAAACATCGAGCGCCACGAAGTGAAGCTCTCTTCGCGATCGCTCCGAAGAAAAGCAATCCGCTTGCGGTTAGGAAAATTTTACTGTTACACAGGTAAAATTTATTTGCGTCTATCTATAGCGGTTTTCAGAAAGATGAGGTATGACTGACAGCTTCTAGAACCTCTAAACGTATAGGGCTCTCGAACCAACAACGTCCGCGAATCTTTCTGAGAAGGGCTATATCTATCTATCTATCTACCTACCTACTTAATTGAGTTGTGCGATCGACAATTTCAACATTTTCTGTTGCGATCGCTCTTGTGGCAATTCACCTCTGAACTCTAACAGGATGTCTGGGATCGATCGAGTATCGATCGACAATTGCTATACTTGAACAAAGGATCTGTCGTTTCGCGATCGGATAGCTGACAGCCATGACCCAAAGCTTCAACCCCACAACCATACCGCCCGCCTTTCCCGATCACACGCAACTACCAGACTCTGACGGCACGTTTGTGAAAAACTTCCAAGAACTTCCCCAGAGTATCCTGCTCACCGATTCCCTGGAAACCACGCTGCAAACCCTGCACCCGGACGGACAATATGCGATCGGTCAAGATTGCGGCATCTACTGGCGCGAAACCGACCCTCCCGAACGCGGTGCCGAAGCGCCTGACTGGTTCTACGTCCCCAACGTTCCACCGCTGTTAGATGGCGAATTTCGCCGCTCTTACGTGTTGTGGCGCGAGTATATTGTGCCGTTAATTGCGATCGAGTTTGCGAGCGGCAACGGTTCTGAAGAACGGGACAATACTCCGTTATCTCGCTTACCCGAAGGTGGGAATCAGAAACCAGGAAAGTTTTGGGTTTACGAGCAGATTATTCGGATTCCTTACTATGCGATTTACGTCGTTAAAACAAGTGAATTGGAAGTCTACAATTGGGTGAATACTCGCTATCGCCGCCTGGAACCGAACGATCGCGGACATTACCCGATCGACCTAATGGGTGTAGAGTTAGGTGTGTGGGAAGGTAGCTATCAAAATCAGCCCATGCGATGGTTGCGTTGGTGGGATAGTGAGGGGAATTTGTTATTGACGGGTAGCGAACAAGCTAGACTCGAACGCCTCCACACGGAACAGGAACGTCAAAGAGCCGATCGCGCACAGCAAGCGCAACGGGATGCGATTCCCCAACTTTTGGCGATGGGTTTAAGTGTAGAGCAAGTGGCTGGGGCTTTGTCGCTGTCGCTGGAAGATGTGGAGAGATTTGTTGGGTAAAGTGCGATCGCATCGATGATGCAGTTTCAATGTCGATCGCTACAATCTTACCATAGGGAGCGATCGGTGCAGACAGTTGATGAATGTCGATCGACTATGCGGCGAAAAGATCGTGGGAATTGGGGGAATGCGTGTGCGATCGATCGATTGCGTTGAGCTACTGCAATGGAACCCAGCAGAATTATCATCCGGTGCAGCGCCTTGTTAGTTCCTGATAGTTTATACACATATTTCATCTATACTGGAACAAAAAGTGTTGACTGAGAGAGTTTTGCTTGAAGAGCCTGAAGAATTTGTTCTAGCTCAACCCTTGCTTCAACTTGAAGACCGAGACACATACCAATCCCGTCCGCGTCTGTGCTTAATCTGGATTGCATAACCAGCCTATATGATTCATCTGATTGTTTATTCATCAGATATGCGTGAAAGTGCATTGAATCACCGATGGCAGCCGGTTTTTTGAGATGGGAAAAGTTAAACTCCCGTTCCATATAAGCGAGAAGTTTGTCCTGCATGACCAAAACAAGTTTCTTGTTGATATGCTCGAATGTTTGAATTTTATGATGCATCTGCACTAAAGTTGTTTTTGCGGTCATTTTCCAATTCATACCATAGGGCTTTTTAGACTTCTCAGCTTCATCATTTCTGTCTATGCCAAGTTCTTTAAGCAAACGTTGCCGTTCTGGCCATACCGTGCCAGTAGTATCAATAGTTTGAAGCTCGATTCCAACAAAGTCTTTAACTTTGCCATCTTTAGTAGAAACTAGAAAGTAATCTACACTCCCACCCGGAATAGAAACTTCCGGAACTATATGTAACTCGTTTCCGGGTTCATGGGTTGTGAGCAAATGAAAGCAGTCAGTAAAAATCTGGCGTCTATCGATAAGTCGAGTTGGACAAATAAGTATGGGTTCGAGGGGTCGCCCGTAGAGAACTGTGCAGGTACCTATTGATATGTCTGGATCGCTTTTCCTAACCTTGTAACACTTTTTGCCTAGAAACGGACACTGCTGTTCTTCAACAATTTTCTGCCAATTTTCACTGTGTCTTCCTATGGAGTGACCGAATAGTTCGTTAATTTTATTCATAGGAGTGATGCACACCTTTTTCGTGATAATTCGAGATACTGGCGCGACAGGTCTATACCGACAGATTTTCTGCCGAGATTTCCGGCTACAACGAGTGTTGTACCTGTACCACAAAAAGGATCGAGGATTATACCGCCCTCTGGACAGGTAGCGAGAATCGGAATCAGGCAAAGGTCTTCTGGGTATGGAGCGAAGTGTGCATCCCTTTTCTGGGTATCTTCAGGAATAATGTCCCAAACATCAGCGGGTTTGCTTCCTTTCGGATGATAACGAAGAAAATAAAAACCCTTATTCCGAAGTTCCTTGGCTCGTCCAGAAACTTTTTCACTATCAGAGTGCGTCGCACGCTGTTGCCCGCGGATTACCATGCGAAAATCAGATATCCGGCCAACAGCAATGTCGGCGAGCATTTTCTCAAGCGCCTCAAAAGCTTCTACCTTCTCCTTTTGATTCAAAGAGGTAGATAGTTCGATCTGGCGCTTATATCGCACGCCAGAAACCCCAGTAGCAGAAACGACCGCTCCATTTACGACTTTGGCCTCGCGTGGCTTCGATCTAATGGCATCTGCGTTGTAGTAATACTTGGGCTGCTTCACAAAATGAAATACATTTTCGTGAACATTGCCAAGACGGTCTTTCGTATTATCCATACCGCTCTTTACTTTGTTCCAAATAACACTATTGCGAAGAATCCAACCTTGTTTTTCAGTAAGTTCAAATGCAATATGCCACGGAATTCCCAGCAGACTTTTATTCTGATAAGAATCGCCGATATTTAGCCAAAATGACCCTTCATTTTTGAGGACTCGTTTGATCTCGATCGCAATATCTGCTAGGTTGCTTACATAATCACGGTAATCTTTTTCTAGACCAATTCCTCCATTCTCGTACTCGCGCTTTCCCCAATAAGGGGGAGAAGTCATAACAAAATCAATACATGAGTTTGGCAATTGATGCAGTATTTCAAGTGCGTTTCCGAGCATTAGAAGAGGCCGGACATAAGGCTCTTTGGTATATTGTTCAAATGATGTTCGATACGCAGTGGATACTATCTGGTCTGAGTAGTTTAAAGACACCGAGTTCGGATCTTCTGTGTATGTCAATACTTGATTTTCACTTGGCATTAGCTATTTGCTTCTAGGTCAGGTGTGGGACATAAATATTTATTAAACTAACTTTGTCTTTGGAAAAGGCGATCGCCCATAACAACAAAACAACAGCAGCCCCAAAATAGAACCACTGTTTCCCCCCAAAACATCCTAGAAATCCATCACAACAAACCGCGATATCTAATAAAAATCAACACCACCGCCCACGATCCCAAAGCAACCTTTGCAGCCACCAAAATATTCAGCAAAGGCACCACACCACCGCTAACTAATGCCCCAAACTGTCCGTGCGGCAACTCGTACCCACACAAAGTAATCGCCGATAATACCACAAAAACCAATACTGAAATCTTCTCCCAAGTCGCCGCGTGCGATCGATCGTAAATCCGCTGCATCCACTCCGATGACGAAGTAATCGCCACCAAACCGATCGCAGTTCCCCCCGCAACACCCGCCGCAAAACCGCCTCCGGGAGTCAAATGTCCCCGCAGCGACAATTCAATACTCACCAAAGCCGCAATAGTTGCTCCCAAACGAGCTAAAACAATTGAAGGTTGATCGGTAAACTGATAAATTGTGCAGGAGGGTCTTTCTGTGGCTAACAGAAAATTAGCGCCCATAATGGCGATCGTAAATACCACCACTTCAAAAATTGTGTCATACAGGCGATTGCGGAAAATTATCGCCGATACTGCATTCGGAATCCCGCTATCTTTGACAATCAATTCTACGATCGCCAAACCTGATAAACCTGACGCTGGATTGGCAAAAAATAGCATTTTAATGTAAAGCACTATTCCCGCCGCAATGTAAACCCATTTCATTGATGATCCTCCCCTAAACCTGAAGCAATTTTATAGTCGAGACTCGTGTTTATTGATGCAATTTCCGGCTGCATGATGTCATAAAGCCGTTGAATTCTCGTGACTGTTTGATAATGTTTGGTTTCGGCACCACCATCTAGCACAGGCACACAACTTGCATGAATTTCCTTCTCCATCAGGGCGCGGTGTAAAGCCTCCACACAGGTGAAAGGTACTACCTCAATGCGGAGATAATACTTGCTAAAAATCCGGCGAAAATCCTTCATCAATGAGTTAAAATCGCGGGGACTCTCTACTGTCAACTCCACTTTCAAAACATCGCCATCCGACTCGACAGTCTCCTCTTCCAACACGCCCAGACGCATCACCAAAGACGATCGCACCGCTATCGCATACAGGGTTATTGCCAGCATCGTACCCATCAAGGCTTCCGTCAATGCCACATCCGCCGCCCCAAATACTGAATAGATCAATGCTGCGATCGCACCCAATATCCCGCGAATGACTAGGGCATGGTAGGGATTAGCTTGAACTACTACCATACAAGCAGCCAAGGGCAACAGCGCAGTTAAGATATAGATATAGCTATCATCATTCATAATGTACTTGTGGGAAACTCCGTCTGATTTTCTTGCTCTTCACTGGAACAGTGCGCCAACACATATCCCAGCATTGTATTCCAGATTGCCAAGGAAAGAATTGCTAAAGTTAGCAGCGGCCATCTACTAGGTATTCTGATCAGCAGCCCGACGACGATTAGCATCGAACCCAAGGTATCTGCAACCGAAAGACTGTGTAACTTAAATAATACCGATCGCTTGCCGACTAGGTGAGAAGTTCCCCAAAACCAGAAGAATATTCCTACACCAAAAAAGACATAACTCACCAAATCAATCATAAATCATCCAGTCGTTTTATTATGTGTGCCAACAGCATTAATCCTGCATTTCCGACAGTGAGGATAATTGCCCCCACAGCGCCAATCATCCAATCGTCGCGCAAGACAGATATGAACAAAGTCATAATTCCTGCCTTGCTGGAAATACTGCCCAAGGCTAACATTTTCTGCCAAACATCCTCATCCGTCAATGCCTCGTACATGGGGATGAGCATCGCTGCAATCATCGCAATTAAGAGCAAATTCATGGTTTTTTAATCGGGAAAACCCGGTGAACTTCGTAGCAGCCTTGTTGGTTGTGTCTCACCACAATTGTTTTGGGAGTAAACGTGATCAGAAATACATCCAAAAATATCATGATCGGCGATCGTTTCATTTTTGCCCGTTCCAAAATCATGTCTTCTCCGTTATGGGGACGGACGATAATTTCAAAGGCTTCAATGTATGCTACGGGAATCGCAATTAAGATTTTTTTGAGCATACTTAGCCATTCCTTAATCCTTTCCGGGGGTGTATTGCCGCGGGGCAGGAGAAATGCGATCAGCACACCAATGATGATATTCGGTACGGTGAAATCGGCGGTAAGCAAGAACCAAATTGTCAATCGCAATATGAAACTTCCAATCATCTTTTTTCCTTCTTAGACTTCTTGCATAAATCTTGAATTGGTGGAACAACCGCAGATGTCATTGAGATAAACAGATATAGCCTTTCAAGCTCTCCTATGAGGTACGATTGGCCCGCGCCGGGCATAGGCCTGCGCCGGGCATAGGCCTGCGCCGGGCATACCTCACAATGCTTGAGAACCGCTATATTACAAGATACTTTCTACTTTGGCTAGAGGTTTCTTGCATACCCTTACGGTTAGCGATCGCACTTTCTATTCAAGTGTGGGTTCCTGTCGCTAATGCCATCCAAAAGAGTGCGATCAAGGTTAGAGTCATCACACCTACCAGATGATCGAATTGCTCGGCTGCACGCGGCAGGGCGATCGCTAACCGTTTAATAATTAAAACATAAATCAGCCACCCGATCGCGATCGTCCCCACTGCTTTGATGATGCTTTCAATGCTATAAGCATCTAAGTACGCTATGTTTGCGATAATTAGCCCGCCAATCAAAAGTGCGATCGCTTGCCACAAACCCGGCTTGATTTCTTGTTTTTCTCCGCGCGGTATAAAGATGAATTTGGCGAAGGTTATAGCTGTACCTACGGCCGCAATATTCATCGGGATCGCCTGCCAAGGTGCTACACTTTTCAATGTCCACACTTTTGCGCCAAATCCTGCCAACAAAGGAAAGCCCGAAATCGAGAGACTGGCGATTACTAGGGCTATCCAAATTTTTGGATCGATCGCCTTAGATTGGAGTTCTTTGAAGTTGCGACTTGGTAAGGAACCGGCAATTAAGAAGAGAGTTGATTTAACTAAACCGTGAGTCAGCGCATAAAAACCACCGACTTCCGGTGCTGAGATAATAAAGCCTAACTGGGCAATTGTGCTGAATGCTAGCATCCGTTTTGTATCTTTTTCAAAGATGGCATAGGATACTCCCATTAAAGCTGTCGCCACGCCAAATATTCTGACGATAGTACCGAGATCGTCGGAAACCAAGGCACAGCGCAACAAAGGTAAGATACTAGCTTTGATGACTATTCCTGAGAGTAATGCTGAGACTGGGGTTTCTGATTCTGAGTGAGTTAGCGGCAGCCACAATCCCGATACAAAAATCCCTCCTTTGAGCAACAATCCCAGAAAAATCAGGGCTAAAGCTTCGGGTGGAGCACCTTTTAAACCGTCAAAAACAAAGGAATTATGTTTTTGATATACTAGCACCGCACCCACTAGGTAAAATAGCATGGCGGTGTTGCTGATAAACAGATAGCGCAAGGCTACCCATAAAGAGCGATCGGTGCGAGGATAGGCAATTAACAGAAAAGCTGCAATCCCGCTGACTTCTAAGGCGACGTATAAACTGATAAAATCTTGACAGATAAAGGTCGCATTTATACTGCCGTGCAGAATAATCATCTGGGAGTAAAAGAAGGCTGATTTACCGCTGTGCCAACAGTAGAAAATCACCGCAGCAGTTACTAGGGCATTTGTCAAGATAAAGTAGGCGCCCAACTGATCTGCGACTACTTCAACACCGAAATTATCTAGTAATTTTAGTTTGAGGGGCGACTTTTCGAGAAATAGTTGTAGCGCGTAGCCTGCTGAAACAAAGGTGACTGCTAAGGCGAGATATTTGTCAAGCTTGGGAAGTAGATAAATGACGAACCCGATAAAAAATGGTATTGTCAGCCAAGCGATCGTAATAATATTCATGGATGGGTTTTACGGCGTGTTATTTTTCTCGATCTCGCTGGTTTCCAAAGTCGGGTTATCCCGTGCTAGCTTCATCACACCCACCAGCATCAGGGCTTGAATCGAAAAGCCGATGACGATCGCAGTTAAGATGATCCCTTGGGGGACGGGATCGGCGAAAGCTCTATTTTTGACATCTCCCATAATTGGCGTGAACAAGCCATTGAGGGATGCGATTACGACATAATAGGCAATTACACCGGTGCTCATTACGTCCATAGAGACGATCTTCATCACCAGGTTCTTTTTAAGGATGATACCAAAAAATCCGCACAATACTGTGGCAAAGACGAAGGCTTCTAACACGGAAAGTTTTGTTGCTTAGGGTTTGGTGACAATGATACATTACTTGGGTGCTACTAATGTAGAGCGAGTCGATCGATTTTAGATTTGGGATTTTAGATTGAAGGAGGCGTGTAACAGGGGCGATCGGGCGATCGCACCAGGATGCAGCGGAATGGGAGTAAAATGAATGATATTTCTCTTAACAGTGATGCGCTGACTGGAGACAATAACTCCGGCGTGTATGGGCGAGAGAGTGTTTCTTGAGTGTATGATGTCCATTTGCTTATGGCTCAATATACCCTGCATGAGAAGCGGCATTGCCGTGTCCGATTCGGGGATCTGCGACTTTCATTGAGATGCTCTCTTTTGCACCTGACGCGATCGAGCCTAAACCTCCAGTTATAACCGAGTGTTTAACTGCCCTTCAACCAACAACAATAGTTCTCTATAAAGTATAAAAAATTATAATTACTTGTTGTTCGGCGTACTGTACAATTCCTGCCAATTTTTGTATTTGACAAAACCTTTAGTTGTACTCTATAATATTAGATGAACAGGTGCCCCGAACTGCACGGGGAGGTATGGTACGGTTGCAATACCGTGCGCCTGTCAAAGACAAGGTGCCCCGAACTGCACGGGGAGTTATGGTACGGTTGAGATGCCGTGCGCCTGTCAAGCTGAAACACTAGAACATTTAATAACAATACCCCGGTTGACAAAACAACGCCCTGCCAAGGCGTAGAGTGTTCTTTTGAACACTCAGTAAGGGCGAAATCCACGGCTATTATAGTCGTGGATTCGCATTTAAACTTACCCTTGATTTGAGCGGTCTTCAAAGTGGATTTTCTGCTGGAGAATAGGGATTTTAACCAACTGCATTTTCGGCTTAAGCAGATTGAATGCTTCCTCCAATTCGGCATTGCCACGGGCTGTCCCTGCTTCCTTTGAACGACGATCGATCAAATACACCACATAATCTGCTATCTGTAAACCAGTGTAAAAGTTTGAGACCCCAAATAAAGGTAATTCCACAAAGTTAGAAGATTCTTTTTGTGACTTCCACTCTCGATACACTCTGAGCAATCTGTCATCTTGAATGCTGGTATGATGAGCCGAGCGCGAATCCATAAGTAATATTCCAGTTTCGTTATATTGCTTTAAATAAGCATCTAGCTGCTCTAATAGTTGATTAAAACTTAAGCGATACAAGTCAATGTCATCTTTTATATCTTCCCTGGTTTCGTGCAATCTTTTTTTGTTCTCTTGAACAGCAAATATATGGCAAGGTAACTGATTCAGAGTTTGGGAAATTTTCTTAAAATATCGAAGGCGAAATTCCTGTCGGCAATTCTTAAATGAACCCTGCCCTTGCCAAATATCACGCCCCTTAAGTTCCCAGTCTTCAGGTTCCCTTCGACTCAATAGCTCCTTTTTAAGTGCTGAAACTTCTCTATCCATTTGTGACCAGTCCTGGACATGGATTGCAAAGCTAGCTAAAAAAAAGAAATCTGTCTGTTTATCGTTCCAGGTAGTGCCACCCTCATCTACATAAAATAGAATCGTCATATCGCCTTGTAGTAACATTTTAAATATAAATGCTACATTATTATAGTTGTCTTTGAACCTGAAACTTAGATTAAACTAAAGATACAGACAAAAATCCTGTCTGTCGCCTGCGCTTCCCCTAAATTAGCCATGACCGCACAAACCCCCGTACAATTCCAAGACAGTTTCGACATCATCGTAGTAGGTGGCGGACACTCCGGCTGCGAAGCCGCCCTCGCCACATCTCGCCTCGGATGCCGCACGCTTTTACTCACCCTCAACCTCGACAAAATTGCGTGGCAACCCTGCAACCCAGCCGTCGGCGGCCCCGCTAAAACTCAACTTACCAACGAAGTCGATGCCCTAGGCGGAGAAATCGGCAAAATGGCCGATCGCACCTACCTGCAAAAACGCATCCTCAACTCTTCCAGAGGCCCCGCAGTTTGGGCGCTCAGAGCACAAACAGACAAGCGGGAATACGCCGCCGTCATGAACAATATTGTCGAAAATCAACTTAATTTGACCGTCCGCGAAGCGATGGTAACAGACTTAGTTTTGGGCAAAAACGAAGAAGTAATCGGCGTTGAAACATACTTCGGCGTTGCCTTTGAATGCAAAGCCGTAATTCTCACCACAGGAACTTTTTTAGGCGGTACAATTTGGGTGGGCAACAAGTCGATGCCCGCCGGACGCGCCGGAGAATTTGCAGCCGTCGGTTTGACGGAAACTCTCAACCGCTTGGGCTTTGAAACAGGCCGCTTGAAAACAGGAACTCCGGCCAGAGTTGACAAGCGCACTCTCGATTACTCTAACCTGGAACCGCAGCCCGGAGATGCAGATGTTCGCTGGTTTAGTTTCGATCCAGAAGCTTGGGTGGAACGGGAACAAATGCCCTGCTATTTAACTCGAACCACGCCAGCAACTCACCAGTTAATTAGAGACAACTTGCACCTTTCTCCGGTTTACGGCGGCTGGGTTGATGCGAAGGGGCCGCGCTATTGTCCGAGTATTGAAGATAAGATTGTGCGCTTTGCAGATAAGGAAAGCCACCAGATTTTTATTGAACCGGAAGGTAGGGATATTCCTGAACTTTATATCCAAGGTTTTTCGACTGGTTTACCGGAAAGTTTGCAGTTGCAAATGCTGCGGACTCTTCCGGGTTTGGAAAACTGCAAGATGATGCGCCCTGCTTATGCTGTGGAGTACGATTATTTGCCGGCAACTCAGTGCTTTCCGACTCTGATGACTAAGAAGATTCAAGGGCTGTTTTGCGCGGGACAGGTGAACGGTACGACGGGATATGAGGAGGCGGCTGCACAGGGGATTGTCGCGGGGATTAATGCGGCTCGGTTTGCGAAAAATCAGGAGATGGTTGTGTTTCCCCGCGAGCAAAGTTATATCGGCACTTTGATTGACGATTTGTGCACGAAGGATTTGCGGGAACCTTACCGGATGCTGACTTCGCGATCGGAATACCGGCTGTTGTTGCGATCGGACAATGCCGATCAACGCTTGACTCCGCTTGGACGGGAAATTGGCTTAATTTGCGATCGGCGCTGGGAGTTATTCGAGCGCAAACAAGCTAATATTGTGGCGGAAAAAGCCCGTTTGTACTCGACTCGGGTAAAAGAACACGAGGATGTTGGTAAAGCAATTTTTGCTGACACTCAACAAGCAATTAAAGGTTCAATAACTCTGGCTGACTTGCTGCGCCGTCCCGGTTTTCACTACGTCGATTTAGAACGGCACAATTTAGGCAATTCGAGCCTACAATTAGCTGAGAAAGAGGGTGCAGAAATTGACATCAAATATTCCGGTTATTTGCAAAAACAGCAAAATCAAATTGATGAAATTGTCAGACACGAACGCCGCCAATTACCTGCGGATTTGGATTATATGGCAATCACAACTCTCTCGAAGGAGTCGCGGGAAAAGTTGACTAAAATTAGACCCTTGACTATTGGCCAAGCGGCGAGAATTGGCGGGGTGAATCCGGCTGATGTTAATGCTTTGTTGATTTATCTGGAAGTGCAAAACCGCAAGCAGCCGGCTGCTGTGGGAAAATGAATACATAGAACCACAAATGGCTCGACTTTGCCTTAATTGTTGGCTCAATTGTACGGGATATCCGCAGGGACACGGCCATACCGTGTCCGGTACGGGACTCGGCAATTTTTAATAGCCCTATGGATGACTTGAAGTTCAATTAGCCATTTCCTAAATCTGCTGATTAGCACGTCTTTTTTTATGGTTGTAAAGGAAGTTGGAATCAGGATATGTTATTGAAACGATCAACTTTAGCGCGATGCTGGATTGCAGAAACCTGTGTACGCGGTAAGGTTGGTGAAATACGATTTGAACATATCGAGAATGGCTTCATTAGCAAATTTGTTGCACCCACTTGGTCTGAATCAATTACTTGCCAGAAATTGACAAAATACAAAATATGTGGTATATTAGGATTAGATAATCTGCTCGTTCTGCCTTTACAAATTAATGTTAATTTGTACAGCGTTTATTGTCGTTAGCGAAGTTTATAGAGGCGATCGCTTAGTGTTTAATGCTAAAGTGTTTGAATATTTTTAGATAAGGTTTCATTGGTAGGTATTTTGGTGAATCAGCATGGGAAAATTTATCAACCTCAACAACACTCACATCATTGATATTGCTGAAATTCAATCTATCGAGTTTACGACCAAAGAAATAGGAACTCTTTATGGTATGAGCAAATTAGCTCAACGTTACACTCAACTAACCGGAAAACAAATTGATATTTTCCAGGGAACAAAGCTTAAGGGAACCTACGACAAGATTGAAATTGAGTTAAAAAGTGGTCATATAATTAAGATTGAGGACTTCGATCTGAAGAATTTAAGAGAGTATCTTATTTCATTGTTAGGATCTGTCAAATATTTTGAGTGTGCGGAACTTAAATATACGAAGCCAGATTCAGATGTATATATAGATGGCAAAATAGAGGTTGAAGCGCAATTAACAACGGGCGATTATCCTCTAGACTTAGCTTTGATAACTAATGATACAATTGATGTAAAGATCGAAAAATAATCGAAGTAGTAACTTGGTAGAGCCTATGACATTAGCAATTGCGATCGAACCAGCACCTTTAGAAATTGATGCTCGTGGCGTTGTACGAGTCGGTAAAACTCGCGTCACCCTAGACACCGTTGTGATGGCTTTCCTGGAAGGTGCTACAGCAGAAGAGATTGGAGAGCAATACACATCTCTTCAGATCCAAGATATTTATTCAACCATTGGTTACTACTTGAGACATCAGGCTGAAGTAGATGCTTATCTTTTAGAACGTCAACATCAAGCAGCAGCAATTCGGCAGGAAACTGAGCAGCGTTTTAATCCGATGGGAATACGAGCTCGGTTATTGGCTAGACGAGATAGGCAGAGGTAATCTAACATGGTTCGATTCCTGGCTGACGAGAATTTTAATAATCAGATTGTTCGCGGTATTTTTCGGCAGAGTCGTGATGTTGATATTGTGCGCGTTCAAGATGTGGAATTATCAGGAGCTGACGATCCAACTGTTTTAGAATGGGCTGCACAGCAAGGGCGTATTGTCCTAACCCATGATGTTGCCACGACGATCGCTTTTGCTTACGAACGGATTGAATCAAAATTGTCTATGCCTGGATTATTTGAAGTAAGCCGCCGAGTCTCAGTGGGGTTAGCAATCGAGGAAATTATACTGATTGCTGAGTGCAGTATTGAGGGAGAATGGGAGGGGCAAGTTAGGTTTCTTCCTTTACGATAGAAGGATCAAAATGTTACCGAATACTGCACAGTGCAAGAGTGCCGCCCAAATTCCCAGTCAGAAACCGCGTTTCTCATTCAAGAGGGGGTAAGTCCAGCAGACGGACAAAAATATTGTCCGCCCACTCAATAGCTAACTAGCAATCATTCCCACTCGATCGTACCAGGCGGCTTAGAAGTAATATCGTAAACCACCCGATTAACGCCCTTAACCTCATTCACAATCCGGTTCGAGATCAATTCCAACAAATCGTATGGAACCCGCGCCCAGTCAGCCGTCATCCCATCTTCGCTGGTGATAAATCGCAGAACGATCGGGTAAGCATAGGTGCGCTGATCGCCCATAACCCCTACACTGCGAATCGGCAGCAAAACTGCAAAAGCTTGCCAAAGTTCGCCGTACAATCCGTGGCGGTTGATTTCTTGGCGCACGATGAAATCAGCATCCCGCAAAATATTCAGCCTCTCTGCGGTAACTTCTCCCGTAATCCGAATCGCCAATCCCGGGCCCGGGAAAGGTTGTCGGTTGACGATTTCTTCCGGAAGCCCGATCGATCTGCCGACTTTTCGCACCTCATCCTTAAACAACTTTCGCAGCGGTTCGATCAGCTTAAAACACAAATCTTTAGGTAATCCGCCCACATTGTGGTGGCTTTTAATCTTAACAGCAACTCGTTCGCCGCTTTTCGGGTCTACATTCGTGTCAGCCGACTCAATCACATCCGGGTAAAGAGTACCTTGCGCGAGGTAATCGAAGGGGCCGAGGCGCTTCGATTCTTCTTCAAATACACTGATAAATTCGTGGCCGATCCGCTTGCGTTTTACTTCCGGATCGGTAACGCCTTCAAGCTGAGCCAAAAAGCGCTCGCGAGCCAGAACGTACTGCACCGGAATGTGGAATTCCTCTTGAAATAATTTCACCAACCGTTCCGGTTCCTGCTTGCGCATAAACCCTTGGTCGATAAACATACAGGTAAGTTGGTCGCCGATCGCCTTGTGCAGCAAAAAAGCCAAAGTCGAAGAATCAACCCCGCCAGATAGAGCCAACAAAACTCGTTGATCTCCCACTCTGGCGCGAATTTCGCGAATAGTTTCCTCAACAAAAGTAGCCGTCGTCCAAGTCGGTTCGCACTCGCAAATATGGTAAACAAAATTGCGAATCAAAGCTTGTCCGCCGATCGAGTGAACCACTTCTGGGTGAAACTGCACCCCGTACAAATTTTTCTCGTGGTTAGCAACAGCCGCAGACGGAGTATTGTCAGTGTGAGCGAGAATCTCAAAACCCGCCGGCAATTCGTTACAGGAGTCTCCGTGGCTCATCCACATCGTCGTGCCTTCTTCGACATTTGTGAGCAAATCCGTAGGATCGTCAATAAATAGCGATGCCTTGCCGTATTCGGCTAACTTAGCTCGCTCAACAGTCCCGCCGAGTTGCTTTACCATCAACTGCATCCCGTAGCAGACGCCCAACACCGGTATTCCCAGATTCCAAATTTCCGGGTCGCATTGGGGAGCTCTTTCATCGTATACAGAACTCGGGCCTCCTGAAAGAATAATTCCTTTAGGATTGATAGTTCTTAACTGTTCTGCGGTAGTGCGGTAAGAAATAACTTCTGAATATACTTGAGTTTCGCGAATGCGGCGAGCAATCAGTTCGGAATATTGCGAACCGAAGTCGAGAATCACGATCGTCTGGCGATCGATTTGTCCCAGAGAATAGTTGGTGAGGTCGGATTCAGTTTCTATTTGAGTAGTCACGGTGATTGGGTAGTTGCTAATTGCTAATTGGGCATAACGTA
Organism: Microcoleus sp. PH2017_12_PCY_D_A; assembly: GCF_020738565.1. Lineage (NCBI taxonomy): Bacteria > Bacillati > Cyanobacteriota > Cyanophyceae > Oscillatoriales > Microcoleaceae > Microcoleus > Microcoleus sp. PH2017_12_PCY_D_A. Next base: position 21,186 of record NZ_JAEQCI010000053.1, read on the forward strand.
GCGGGGGTATTTGTCGCCGCCTGAGTCCAAAACCGAGGTCTGCGAACGACTTTTAGTCGCCAGCAATAAATCTTATTTGTACTAGATTGCTGCTAGTGATTTTGATAAATTAATAGGGTCGGCGACCAGTATAGATTTACTTCGAGCTTTACCCTAATTAATTGAACCATTGCATCATAAATTGCCTCAATAAGCAACCTAGTATAATTAAGGTCTAGGGACTGAGAATTATTACTTGTTAAATATTATCTCTGACTGATGTTTTAAACAGAAATCAGGGATATTCACACCACATTAACAAATTTGCGTCAAAAATGTATCCCCTGTGTCACTCTTAACAATTATTTTGCGATCGCGCCCAAACATCACTGAGCCCACGGGGATACGCTGGTTAGTGTGAGTAAAAATGCAATCGGACGATCGCAAGTCAATTTCTCGGGCAATATCGCCGTAAATTCGATCGACCCAATGGCTGTTAGTTGTCGCATCCAGAGCCCGCAGTTGCCCGAGAGCATCTTCGGCTGTCGCCGCCCCAAAAATCGCGGAACACGCATCGGCGGGCATTCCAGCTCGAGCGCAGAAAGCTGTCAAAATTTCCCGGCGCCCGTCAGCGAGGTGATGGTGAGTGTGAAAAATCCCCGCCGCCAATTTCATCAGTTTACCGTGATAGCCAAACAGCAAGATCGATCGCACCCCCTGACATCCAGCCTCTGCCAGCAGCGGGCCGAGCCAGTTAGCAGTTTTCACCAGCCGCTGAGGATCGATGCCCAGTTGTCGCGCCAAATCCAAGCCATTTTCGCCGATGCAAAACACTAAAGTGTCAAACAGTTCGGCTTTTTGTTGCAGTTGTTCGCGGTAAACTTCCAACTGTCCGGGGGCACTCAGGGGTTGAGAAATCCCAGTTGTACCCAGCAGCGAAAGTCCTTCGACGACGCCGAAAGCTTCGTTAGAAGTGCGGGTGGCTAGCTGGCGCCCCAAGGGCAAAATCAGCGTGACAAAAATTCTCTCTCCCGGTGCCAGTTGTTGGCCCAGATTCGATCGCAGCAGCCGCATCGCGTAATCATAGATTGCCGCTCCACCACCTACTTTGTGATGTCCAATTCCCTCGCCCCCAACAATCACAATCTGCTCCCCCTCTCCCCCATTCTCCCCCTCTCCCCCTCTCCCCCTCTCCCCCTCTCCCTCTCCCAGCAATTCCACCATTGCCCAAACGGGCGTATTGCGAGTCAGATCGAGGTTGTCTCCCGGATCGGAGCGAGTCACGCCTAAAGCTGTACCAGCTTTGAGTACAGATGCTTGTTCGATCGCAATTTCTGCCGTGATTGGCGGTTCCAGTAAATTTACTGATACGGTATCTACAGACTGAGTACCTGCGCGCAAGCACTGCAAAGCTGCAAGTGCCGCCGCACAGGCAAATACTGGCAGTGTATACCCGGATAAAGGTTGAGTTTTTGTCACAAAATGCAGCAATCCTTAAATTAGTTGGCGATCGACATCACGGTGTGGTAGTGATACCCCTCAAACATTTAAGCTTAATTCTAGGGTTTGATATTATTAGCAGTTAGCGTCATTTGTGTCAAGCAAGAATTTTGTCATGCCTGTTGTCTTGAAGCAAGCAACATTTTTTTTCAGGTGCGATCGAGCGCAACCTACTCCGAAGTCCTACCGGGACCTGCGGCGGATTTTCACAAAACACCCGAAATACTGAGCGCCAGCGCGTCCTAGAGCAACAAACTGATTCCCCGAATCAATTACAAATACTCCTAGATTTCCAAGTTAATTTGGAGCAAGCTTTTGAAAGGGCCGCTCTGAGAGTTGTTGTGGATATGCAGCCAGTGGATGCCCTCGCCCCAGATGGAATAGCCGCGATCGCCCGAGGGCTGGAGTTAGCAGCTATACTCGGCAAGTCGATCGTCTTTGATTCTATAGATTTAGTCAGCTATAGAACCCATTTGACATCTTTGAGTTTTTGGGTTGGGTGACGATAAATAAGCCAGAGAAACCGATTTCACGCCTATTTACGCTCATGTCGAGAAACCGGGTTTCTACGAGTTTTTGGGTTGGGTGACGAGAAATAAGCCAGAGAAACCCGGTTTCTGGGATTTACGCAAAATAGATATCAAATGGGTTCTATATAGGTTTGAGAACCGAGTGGAAGAGCTGGCGCGAAATTTGTTTTGGCCCTTGGGGCGACTTGTTCGAGGGGGAATTCGAGCAATTTTTGACAGACGAAATGTTGCGATCGCTTCCTTGTGAAGCCGTAAAACCTACTTTTTTACAATTTGCCAAATTATATCTTCCAAGCGGTTGATGTCCCAGCGATCGCTTGTCATCTATATTCATAACAATTACCCGGAAGTGCCAGTCTAGCTTTCAAGATGTTAGCTTGAAAGCTAGACTGGCTTTATCTTACTACGTGAACTCAGCAATTTTCAGCATGATTAAATTGTATTGACGCCCGTGCGCGAACAATAATTTAATCGCCAACCAGCCCCAAACCTCGACCAAACAAGGATTGTGCAAATCTAAAATCTAAAATCTAAAATCTAAAATCCTATGACTATGGTTGAACCAGTCGCAGAGTTAAATGAGCCTCTAGCTCTTCAAACTTCAGAAATATTAGAAAAGACAATATTTCAGCTCGTTCGACCTGCAAAAACAGCTCTCAAAATTCCTAAACAAGACATTCGATCGACCCTCAAAGCCTCAACAATAGACGGCGTTTTTGCCACTGTCTTCGAGTCGGCGACCGGGGGCGTGCTGCTGAGCAACTTCTTGCTGCAACTCGGCGCCAGCAGTGTGGAAATAGGTATATTATCTGCTATTCCGATGGTGGTAAATCTCCTGCAACCATTAGGAGCCTACATCGCCGATCGCACAACCAGCCGCCACTGGTACAACCTAGGAATATTCGGCGTGTCGCGGCTGCTGTGGCTGTTGCTCGCGGTGGCAATTGTTTGGGGCCCGCAGCACGCGGACTCGCACCAACTGCTGCAATGGACTCTGGTAACAGTCGTAGCAGCTAGCGTGCTGGGAGCTTTTGCCAATTCTAACTGGTTTAGTTGGATGGCTGCCGTGGTTCCTCACCGCTTGCGGGGACGCTATTTTGGCTTTCGCAACAGTGCTACGAGCTTGATTAGTTTGGTGGGAGTGCCGTTGATGGGACTGTGCGCGTCAACTTGGGGCGCCGATCGAATGGACGGCTACGGGATCGTGTTATTTGTCGGTGTTTTGGCGGGAATGATTAGTTTGGCCTGTCAATTCTTCATGGTGGATGTGAACCCGCAGGCATACCGAAAAGATGCAGAGAGCGATCGAGTTCCAGACAAAAAAGAAAAAGCTTTAACAGATTTTGTGCCTTCGATCCTGAAAGATTCTAATTTCTTAATGTTTCTGGTTTACTTCAGCGTGTGGACGTTTGCAGTTAATCTCAGCGCGCCTTTTTTTAATATCTACCTGCTGAAAGATTTAAGCTTGGATGTGAGTTTGGTGACGACTTACAACAGCTTGAGTTCTGGGGCAAATCTGCTGCTGCTGATGTTTTGGGGCAAATTGGCCGATCGCTGGGGAAATCGCCCCTTGCTAATTGCGGTGGGGCTGGTGGTAGCCCTAACGCCTTTGCTGTGGTTGGGTACGGGCAATTACCCATTTGCCCTGTGGGTGTGGCTGCCGCTGCTGCACTTGCTCGGGGGAACGACTCTAGGGGCGATCGCCCTGTGTACTAACAACATTCAAATGGAAATCGCGCCCCATCAGCAACCATCGACTTATTTTGCGATCGCCGCAGCAGTTTCGGGAGTAGCTGGGGCCTTGGGAACTACCGCCGGCGGCTTTCTCGCCGAACTTCCGGGCATGAGTTTGGGGGCGCTGTTTGCCCTCTCGGCTGCTGTGCGGCTGGTGGGCTTGCTGCCGTTGATTTTGGTACGAGAACCGCGCAGCTTGTCGCTAAGGTCGATCGTCCCGACTTTTCTACAATTCAAATTCAACGATTAATATTATTTCCCAAGATAACTATCGTCCGGTTCGATCGTTCGGACTTCAGTCCGCATCATTACTATAACTAATCGGTTTGTAGTGAGAACTTTAGTCCGCATCATTACTATAACTAACCGGTTTGTAGTGAGGACTTTAGTCCGCATCATTATTAGGACTAAAGTCCTTACTACAAACCGTTACAGATTCTGGATCGTTGACCGGACATAAATAATATAACGGCCAACAACTAACTGTTAAAAGTTAATTATTGACCGTCACAAAGCTTTTTTCAGCCTTCAGCATAGCTGTTTGTTCCTAAAAAATTAGTCCTCAGTCCTTAGCCCTCATTATTCAGTAACAATAAACCAATAATTTGGTACATACCCAATTATTAATTTTTTGCTAGCAACTAACTGATGACTAATGACCAACGACTGATGACTAATAAATTAAGCTTGACGCGAGTAGTATTCAACCACTAGCAGTTCGTTAATCTGAAGAGCAATCCATTCGCGTTCGACAACGCCGTTAACTTTGCCAACCAGTTTTTGCTTGTCAAATTCCAAGTGACTGGGCAAGTGAGCCAAGCCTGGATCTTTGAGGTTAGCTTCAATCATTGCACGGGAGCGTTCTCTGTTTTTCACAGCAACCACATCACCGGGCTTGCACTGATAGCTAGCGATATTGACTTCACGATCGTTCACAGTAATGTGACCGTGATTTACCAATTGTCTAGCGGACGGAATGGTTGGAGCCATTCCCATCCGAAACACAGTATTGTCCAAGCGCATTTCCAAAAATTGCAGTAACACTTGACCTGTGGAACCCGTCACACGGCGGGCTTTGCGGACATAACGGAGCAATTGGCGTTCCGTCACACCGTAATTGAAACGTAGTTTTTGCTTTTCTTGCAAGCGAACCGCGTACTCAGAAAGCTTTTTGCGGTTTTGACCGTGCTGCCCAGGCGGATAATCCCGTCTGGGAGTTTTGCGGGTTAGACCGGGCAACTCTTTCAGGCGACGGACGATTCTTAATCGGGGGCCTCGATATCGAGACATTTATTTTCCTCTCTAATCTCTGTATGCAATTTTATGCAGACTCTATATTATATGTTGATAAGGGTGAAAATTCCAACAAAAATCGATTAAAAAAATCGATCGACCGCAGCCATCCGTAATGTGCGGTAAATTCTGAAGTAAAAGCCGATCGAGCGACCCAACCAGCCCAAAAACTTACAAATCGAGCTGCCATGCACAACCGCAAATTTTCCCAAAATTCTTCCCCAAAGCCAGCACCGCGCTGGATGTTGGCTCTCGGCACTCCCTTAGTCGCGCTGAGTTTGTTGGCAACAGCACTGCCAATCTCGCCAGCATCAGCCATCACCCTGAGATTCCCGCGAACTCAAAATCCCTATCGCGTCTGCGCTAAGGAACTAATCGAAGCCGGAGTCGGTGCAGAGGAAGCAGCAGCAGCTTGTGCCGACGCGCTCCACCCCCGCGACATATCTAGATGCGCCCTCCAAATCAACCGCAAAACCAATATTTCTGGTATCGAAGCGCTCTCTAGCTGTCGGCGGGTGAGGCGCCCGGACGAATTAACTACTTGCGTGGTGAATATTAATAGCAAAACTAAAACTCAACCTGCTGCTGCCCTGTTAGTTCTTGATGGGTGCCGCCGCAGTTTATTGCCAGAAGTGTTTGCTGAATGCGTAGTCGGGTTGAGCGGCAGGCTCGACTTTCCCACGGACAGGTTAATTGCCACTTGTCTCGATCCCAGGGGTACAGTGAGCCAGTTGGACGGGCGTCCTGCACCGACACCTCCTACGGAGTTAATTCCACCGCCTTCGCGGCTCAATTAATTAGTTATGGGTAATTGGGAATTGGGCAAACAGGGAATTGGGCAAACAGGGAATTGGGAATTGGTAATTGGGAATTGGTAATTGGGAATTGGTAATTGGTAATTGGTAATTAGGCAACTCTCACCTATTCCTCTCCCTTCTTCCCTCTTCCTTCCTTCGGCTACGCTGACTGACAAGTCTTTTTACCCGCTCGCGAAGCCTTTATAGCCTTCTTCCTTCTTCCTTCTTCCTTCTTCCTTCTTCCTTCTTTCTTCTAATCAAATGTCAGAAATTTTTGGTCAAATTACAGTCGAAGAATTAGGTCGGAAATTAGCAGAAACTAATGCCGATCGATTGCAGCTTGTAGACGTGCGGGAACCTTACGAAATTGAACTCGCAGCGCTGCCGGGATTTGTGGTTTTTCCGCTAAGCGAGTTTGCCCAATGGTCTGGTGATATTGACGATCGACTAAATCGCGACACAGAAACCCTAGTGCTGTGCCACCACGGAGTGCGATCGGCTCAAATGTGCCAGTGGTTGAGCGATCGGGGATTTATCCATGTTAAAAATATCCTTGGTGGCATCGATGCTTACTCCATATTGGTCGATCGCACTGTGCCGCGCTATTAATCTGATGCCCACTCTAACTACCGCAATATAGGTTCTCTCGTTCGGGATACAAGTCCTCCGATCCTGCGGACTCGCATTCCGAACGATCGAACCTTTGCAATATAGGTTCGCAGTCAGGACTTTAGTCCTCTCTTGGATGCGGACTCGCATTCCGAACGATCGAACCTTTGTTTATTATTGGGTTTGGGCTGACAGGATCTGAATTCTAATTAACAGCAGCAAATCGAAAATTTAACAGCGTACTCATAGTGATCCGATCGCGCCCGTGCCTTTTTGAGTCATAAAGAGCCTCATCAGCCGCCAGTACCAGCGTTGCTGCATCATTTTCCGGGCCGGGAACAACGCTGGCAATTCCCAAACTAATTGTCACCACAGAATTAGGCAAACAGTCAACATTCTCCGGGTCAAAAATAATACTCAAAGCTTTAACTTTCGCTCTAATCTGTTCAGCAATAACCAAAGCGCCCGTTGCATCTGTTTGAGGTAAAACGATCGCAAATTCCTCACCGCCGTAGCGAGCAGCTACATCAGCAGGACGCTGGAGCGATCGGCGAATTGCCTGAGCTACCGAGCGCAAACAACTATCTCCAGCTTGATGTCCGTAGGTATCGTTATAAATTTTGAAATAATCGATGTCGCACAAAATTAAAGATATCGGAGACTCATCGCGAGCATTATGTTTCCATTGGGCTCGCAAGCAACTGTCAAAATGTCGTCTGTTGCCAATTTGGGTAAGTTCGTCCACATTCACCAAAGCTAGCAGTCTTTCATTTTCTTGCTGCAACTCCTCAAAACCGACAGCCGAGAAACCGTCCTCGCACAAATTTTGCTCTTGAAAATACAGGCGATATAATTCGCAAGACAAACTACAGTTATTACCCTCTAATTTGACAAGCCCCATGCTATCTAACTGATAGGCCATCAAAGGTTCGAGGTGAAGGCTATTTTTAACATCCAGAACCTGTTGGAACGCCCATGCGAGTTCTGGCTTCTGCTGAATGGCGATCGACTGATTTCGCAAGTAGTCGCTATAAATTCCGCTTTGAGTAGGAGCTGCTTTTAATAGTTGTTCCAACTCGGCTCGCCCCAGCTCCTCCCCAGACTCATTCTCCCCAACCGACAGGCGGTTTTGCTGTAAAATTGCCAGGTGATAAAGCGCTAAATGCACTAAATAAGGATGACCGCCTACCATTTGCATTAATTGCTCGACGGGATAGCTGTCGTTCCAGTTCAGTCCGTGCCGGCGCGCCAACTCTTGGACTTGTTCGGCACTAAATTCTGAGAGTTTAATCGGCAGCCCTACATTGAATGGAGATTGATTGAGACTCAAAGCAATATAAATTTCTGTCGAGTGAATGACTGCGATTCGCAGTTTTTCCCAGGTTTCGCTCTGTCGCGCTTGTTCGTACCAAAAACGGAGCAGCGGCAGGAATTCTTGAGCGATATTGGCGCGTTCAAATACTCGGTTTACTTCGTTGAGTACCAAGAAAAGGGGACTGTCAATTTGTTCGAGCAAATAGTTCTCGAAGTAAAGAGAGCAGCTTACTTTGCTCCCCATATCTTCATCCCAAAATTCATTGAGATTTGGTTCGAGTTTGAGTTGGCGAGCGACATTGACACACAACCAGCGCAAAAATTTATCTACATTAGCAAAAACTGCTTCGTCGGCTTGCTGAAAGTCTACAGTGACTGTGCGGTATCCGCGATCGACCGCAGCCTTAATTATCCGCAGCATCAGGGAACTTTTGCCCATTTTTCGGGGAGCTTTAATCCGAATCAGACTCCCTGGCTTGCTAATTTCTGCACAAGCTCGGGCTTCGGCGGGCGATCGATCGATATAAAATGCAGAGTCAAGCGGTATAGGGCCCCCAGGAAATTCTAGGTGTGCAACCGTTTGGATTAAATTTGGTGATTTTTGGATTCGTGCCATAGTGCATCCGCGAGGCGATACCCTGACTGTATCTTACATCTCAAGGTTAGGGGGGGTAGAGGATCGGTGTCAAAGACTTATTGACAATCATACAAAATGTAAGTTTTTCAGGACTTCCCGGAACTGACTTTGTTATAGTAGTGTCACTTTAGCTAATCTCAAACCCTGCTTAAACTCGCAGCAGACCGACACAAATTTTCTGGCGATCGAGACGCGATGATTCTGCGCCTCTACCCGAAAAGTCAGTCGTCTGTCGCCCATGTCTTGCAGGATTCACACGAATCAAAGGAGAAATAATCATTGTCACGCCGCTACCTGTTTACCTCTGAATCCGTCACCGAAGGCCATCCCGATAAAATCTGCGATCAAATTTCAGACACTATCTTAGATGCCTTGCTGACCGAAGACCCTAAAAGTCGCGTCGCAGCCGAAGTTGTCGTCAACACGGGTTTGATGCTGCTGACGGGCGAAATTACCACGAAAGCTCAGGTAAATTACATAGAGTTGGCGCGGAAAAAAATAGCCGATATTGGCTACATCCACGCTGATAACGGCTTTTCTGCCAATAGCTGCTCGGTGTTGGTGGCTCTGGACTCTCAATCTCCCGATATTGCCCAAGGGGTGAATACGGCTCACGAAAGTCGGGAACAATCCAGTGAAGAGGAGTTGGATGCGATCGGTGCTGGCGACCAAGGCTTGATGTTCGGTTTTGCTTGCAACGAAACGCCGGAATTGATGCCTTTACCAATTAGTTTAGCGCACCGGATTTGCCGCCAACTGGCCGCAGTCCGCAAAACAGGTCAATTGCCTTACCTGCGTCCGGACGGTAAAAGCCAAGTTACCGTAGCTTACGAAGACGGGAAACCTGTTGGCATTGATACGATCTTAATTTCTACGCAGCACACTGAGGCGATCGGCGATATCACCGAAACAGCCGCGGTTCAAGCCAAGATTAAAGCAGACCTTTGGACTGCTGTTGTCCAACCCGTGTTTGCCGATATTAGCATCAAGCCGGATGCAGAAACTCGCTTCCTTGTCAACCCCACTGGCAAATTTGTCGTCGGCGGGCCTCAAGGAGATTCGGGTTTGACTGGCCGCAAAATTATTGTGGATACCTACGGCGGCTATTCCCGTCACGGCGGCGGTGCTTTTTCTGGGAAAGACCCCACGAAGGTAGACCGCAGCGCGGCTTATGCTTGTCGCTATGTTGCTAAAAATATCGTGGCGGCCGGTTTGGCCGAAAAGTGCGAAGTGCAGTTGAGTTATGCGATCGGCGTAGCGCGCCCTGTTAGCATGATGATCGAAACTTTTGGCACTGGTAAAGCTGATGACGATCGCCTTTTGGAAGTTGTGAAGCAGCATTTTGAACTGCGTCCTGCGGGCATCATTCAGGCATTTAACTTGCAGAATTTGCCAGCGGAAAGAGGCGGCCGTTTCTATCAAGATGTGGCGGCTTACGGTCACTTCGGACGCACCGATTTAGAGTTGCCTTGGGAGCAAACTGATAAGGCCGAGCTTTTGAAGGAAGCCTTGAGCCAGCAGTTGTCTGGAGTAGCTAAATAGTACAATTTTGGGGCGCGCCCTCCGCGCCCCATTTATTAGTTACTTACCATCTTTTTTCTTTTCTTGACTGCGAGAATACTTGTCAAACCCAAAATCGCACCTGCGATTGTTGTCGGTTCTGGAACTGGTTCGGAAACCACTATTTCAGGCCCAAAATAACTGACGGTAGCAGTTTGTCCGCCGGCATTGGGACGCCCCATAGACCTTCTATCAGATACGAATTGATTATTATCTATCCTCCAAATAGCATTATGTGGATCGAGAAAAGAGTTCCCGCTAAAGCTCAGCCCTACCAATCGCCCCGAGCGCACGTTGACCACTCCACCCGATACACGATACAAGTACCAACTCTCTGTTATTGCTAAAGGTGTCCCCAAAAAATTATAAGAGAAAGGAATCTGAGGTTCGCGATGACGGTCCAGAGGCAATAGATAATTGAAGACTCCAGACAGTACACTCACTGATTCATCACCAACACCTGTTAAAGATGAGTTGTCAAAGCTGAAAGAACCGCTGTAATTAGCAATGTAAGGCTCGGGAAAGCTTTGGAATAAACTTGTAGCATCGACTGTAAAATTGTAAGTCAGAGTAGCTGCTTGTGCTTCGGCAGCAAATTGAGTTAATATGACTCCACAGGCCAAGACCCTACTTGCGATTGCAACACTTAATTGACTCCCTTTATATTTAGCCATTTTGTGTTCTGGATAAATTATTGTATGTTACGACTCTAAACTTTGATGAATGGAATGTCTATACAAAAGCTATGTCTTTGCTTAAACTTTACAATATTTAGCTAGAGTATGTAGAATAAATGAAGTTCTAAAATCTTTTAAGTTTGATTAAGTATATTAACCAAAAAATCTATACAATTTTTGATATTTTATACACAATTAGTATGTTATATTAATGGCATTTTTTCCTTCTTTCCAGTCAGCAATTCGCAGTTTTACATCAGCACTAAAACAGCGGTTTACTGCTGAATTTTATCCACAAAATCCAGCAGCGCTGCCGAGTTCGTCGGCGCCTGAATGTGGAATGCGCGGCGTTTGGATACCCAGCACCGACTGCCAAGTTCTCACTTCAAAACAGCGGATTGCTGAGGCAATAAATTTTCTTGCAGATACGGGATTTAATACAGTATTTCCTGTAGTTTGGAACCGTGGTTTTACGACTTATCCTTCTCAAATAATGCGCGAACAATTTGGGGTTGAAATTGACGCGCGCTATCAAGGTCGCGACCCTTTGGCAGAATTAATTGTTGAGGCTAATAGAGTTGGTTTAAAAGTTATTCCTTGGTTTGAATACGGATTTGTGAGTTCTTATAATCTCAACGGCGGTCATTTGCTGGCGAAGAAACCGGAATGGGCGGCGCGCGATTGTAATGGCAATTTACTTAAGAAAAATAAGTTTGAATGGATGAATTCTCTTGACCCGGAAGTGCAAGATTTTTTGCTGGGGTTGATGCTGGAAGTTGCGAGGAATTATCCGGTACATGGCGTTCAAGGAGACGATCGCATTGCGCTACCCTGTGAAGGCGGTTATGATGCAAAAACGGTTAAACGCTACCGCCAAGAGTGCGGGAGAGAACCGCCACAGAATTGTAGAGAGCAACATTGGCTGCACTGGCGGGCTGATATAATTACTGAGTTTGTGGCTCGATTGCATCGAGAATTGAAGGCTATTAATCCAGATTTGTTGCTGTCGATGTCGCCGAGTCCCTATGACTGGGGACTCGTGGAATATTTGCAAGATTCTCTATCTTGGGTTGACAAAAAGTTGGTTGATATGCTTCACCCGCAGTTTTACCGCCGCGATTTTAACGGTTACAAACAATTGCTCGATCGACTGATCGATGGACAACTTACCTGCGAGCAAGTGTCCTGTGTGTCTCCCGGTATCCTGTTGGCGAATCGAGGGGGCAATTATAGCATGAATCCGGAGCTGTTGTTGCAAGTAATTGCTTACAACCGCGCTCGCGGCGTTCCAGGAGAAGTGCTGTTTTTTTACGAAGGTTTGCGGGATAACGATAATGCTTTGGCTGAGGCTTTGAAAAATGGGCCCTACGGTTGACACTCTCCCGGAATCGGGCTGTTTCCGGTTTGTTGCGTTCAACGGAGTCGATCGATATTTGAACCCAACTTGGTATAAAATGATATAGCGCAGAGCAAGTCTAGCAAACAGTGCATCGATGCCAAGCAGCAAGCGCTACTAATTGTTAAGGCGATCGCCCAAAAAAACAGATAATCAATTTAGGGCATAGGGCATAGGGCATAGGGCCTAGGGCTCCGTGGGCATAGGCCTCCGTGGGCCTAGGGCTCCGTGGGCTTGTGGGCATACCTGACTTTTTTGAGAACCGCTATATTTTATAAGTGGTGCAAGTTTTTTTATCAGTTGAGTTTTGTAGGTGCAGGCGTATTTTCTTAAAGAAACCGAGTTTAAAAAGAGCAATCTCAAACGATCGCCAAAATATGAGGATAAATGAATGAACTCAGTAGCAACCCTCATCCAACAGCTACCAGAGCTCAGCGATGCTGAATTCAACCAAAAATATTTGAAACAAAAACAAGGGATGCACGCCTTGGCGACAATATTGCCGCAAGTAGAACAGCAAAGTCTGGCTTTGCGCGCAGTAAAATTAGCCCTAAAAGTAAATTTAAAACTCGGCTCGAAGCTAGCAGGAATGGTAAAGCCGGAGTTTCAACTAAAAACAGTAAGATTAATCGTAAAAATTAAAACTTCCCTGCCGCTCAAAATTCAACTGCTGGCACTAACAAGTTCCGATATGGCAATTCCAATACTTGTCAAAGCATTGAACCACAAAGACAGTGCCGTGCGCCTTCATTGCATTCGGGCGATCGGGCAAATTGGTTCTAGGGCGGCAGTAATTGAATTAGCGCGGGTGCTCGAATCTGCCGATTCCCAAGCGCAAGCTTGGGCCGCTTGGGCCCTGGGAGAAATTGACTCGAAACCAGCAGCCGCAGCACTGATCGAAGCTCTCAACCACAAAGCCGCCGGAGTCCGCGCCTGGGCGGTTTGGGCCTTGGGTAAAATCAACCCCAAAATAGCCGTCCCCGCAACGATTAAAGCCCTGAAACATCAAGACTGCGAGGTGCGCTGGCGGGCCGCCGTAAATTGCGGGAAAATCGGGGTGGGTGAGGTAGTTCCGTGGCTGCTGAATGCCCTCAGAGACGAAAATCACCTCGTCCGTGCTAGGGCGGCGGTGGCTTTGGGGAAAATCGGCGATCGCGACGCAGTACCCCGCTTAGTAGAATTGCTTCACGATCCTGACTCCTATGCCGTTTCTTTGAGGGCCGCCGAGGCCTTGGGACAAATCGGGACGGAAACGGCTGTGGCTGGGCTGCTGCAAGCCCTCAACCACGAGGACTCAGATGTGCGCGGCAGTGCAGTTTCTGCCTTGGGGGAAATCAGCAGCGAGGTGGCTGCTGTGGCGGTAATGCGATCGCTCTCGGATCGAGACATTTTCGTGCGCGGCAGGGCTGCTGTTGCCCTGGGGAACATCAATACAGCGGGAGATGCTAACTTGCAAAAAATGGTGGCCGCGGGACTGGCGATCGCCCTAGGCGACAGTGAATCCTATGTGCGGTGGAGAGTTGCTGGTGCTTTGGGGCAGATTGGGACAGACGAGGCTGTAGCAGGTTTGGTGCGGCTGCTGGGAGACGAAACCTCTGGAGTGCGCCAAAAGGCTGTTAAATCCATCGGTCAAATTGGCTCTCGTGCTGCTCTTTTGGCTCTGGAAGCAGCTTTGAGACGCCAATTTGCTGACGTTCGCGCCCTTGCCGCCCAATATTTGCCGGATGTCGGCGCTGAGGTAAAAACAGTTTATTTTGAGCAGGAATCTGCTGCGGATGTCTCGGGTGAAAAACTGCCGAAAATCCAGATTGCTTCGGAAGCAGAAGCCACCGAATATATTATCGATCGCGCTGCGGGGTCCAATCTCCAATACCTGATCTCGATCGGCACTCCCGGCGTACCCGAGCCCAAAACTTTTCACAAAATCCCGCACCGGCTGCGGTTAGAATTTAACGACCTCGACACTCCCGTTGACGATCCCGATCGCGTCTTGGCTACCATTGATGACGTACTCCAAATTATTGACTTCGCCCGCCAAATATCGGCGCACCCCGGCAAATTGCTCGTCTGCTGCCAAAGCGGCATCAGCCGTTCAACAGCCGCAGCTTTGACTGTTTGTGCTGCGCTGTTGGGCCGGGGCAAAGAAGGGGAAGCTTGGGCCGCGGTGCTTGCCGCCAGAGCCCAAGCCAGGCCGAATCGCTGGATTGTGCAATTGGCCGATGAAGCTTTGGGTAGAAATGGGAAGTTATCCGATTTGAGATTTGAGATTTGAGATTTGAGAACGACTTATTTTCTATAGCGATCCTAAATGATTTTAATAACTTTGTAGGGGTAGTGGATGGTGCGTGCCTACCCTCTCTATCGGGCAACCACGGGGGGTTTGCCCCTACAAGCATTATTTTTTGGAACTGGTATTAATAGGAGCGATCGAATTAACCGTCGCCACAGAGAGATATCGCAATTGCCACAGTTAACCCGTAGAAACCCGGTTTCTTTTAGTAAGCCCTAAAGTTATACTCGACTTACACGACTTGCGGGGCAGTGATGCCAAAAGTCGATCGCTCTTAGTGCATAAGCGCGATCGGCAGCCACATTTGTCACATTCTGTGGTATAAAATAGTCGGATACGCAACAAAAACCGTCAAGCAATCGTCGCATTGCTGGCAGCAACACTCCAAAGCTGAAGAATCGGGTGCATTGTCAAGAGACAATATCAGCTTTGGGCGAATCACAGGCAAAACGCATCAGACAGAATCTTCTGCCTGTAACATTTCATGCGGCAATAAATCACTGCCGGGATAAATCTTTCTTTTTTTGCCTGCTGGAGACTTTTATTAGTCGAAAAAGTAATTTGGCAACAGCCATCAACAGCCTAATTATCTATTAGACATCAACGGAATTGAAGTTTCTCCTGACTCGACAAGAGTTTCAGATACTTTTTCGCAGATGTCTACTGGAAAACATACAAGCTTTTCCCTTTGGAGAACTTAAGAGCGTGGTAAATTTTCACAGAATACAGCAGTTGCATATGTCACAAACAAACTTGCTCAAAAAAACACGCAACGAAGTAGGTTTATCGGTTGGCGCTTGGCAAGATCGGGGCGATATCAATCCAGATTTGGAACCATTGAACCAGCAGGAAAAACCTGTATTGCCGACAAAAAATAACCCCGAAAATAGCAATATAGGTAAACGAATGTGGGCTTTTATTTCCGCACAACTTGCTTCTGTCGAAACCGAAGCACAACAATCATCCTTCCATGATTTGGCCGAACAACTATCCTTAAAAATCAACCAAAACTTGTCTCTCAAACTTGGCAGTTTGCCCATACATCAAAAAATTGGTGGGGGGTATTTGCTGGCAATAGGAATCGGATTTATTGGCTCGCTGAGCGGACTGGCAATTGCCGACTATCACCAAGAAAAAGGATTAAAAGAATTCAATGACGCTCACATACAAGCACAATTGCTCGGCAACTTTAAAGATGCAGCGTTGCTGGCACAATTGCAGGGAGCGCAGCTAGATTCTTTTGTGGATAATTCCGCTAAGCTGGAACTGCAAGAACAGCAGTTTGTCAACAGTATTGTTAAGGCAAAAAACCTGCGCTTGGGCATCGAAAAATTTGCCGACAGCCAACCAGCAAGGCTCGCAGCCAAGCCGGAAGCTCTCAAAACTTTACTCCAAGATTGCACGGAAAATTTAGAATCCTACGCCGATACTCTCAATTCAACTTTGCAGCAAATCCAGCAATCGCAACTTTCGCCTCGGAAGATAGAGTCTGCCCGAAAATTGTTGGCGACAGAAAGCGGAGAAGGTGCAAAACAGCTTGAGGGCCACCTTCAGAAATTGAGCAAAATCCTCGATATTGCCCAGCAGCAAGAGCGCCAAAGCGGTGCAGCGATGCAGGATGCTCAAGGAATCGAAAAGGGCATCATTATGATTAGTATGCTGCTGTCGGTAGGGCTGGCTGGAATAGTGGCTTGCCGCACCAGTAGGGCGATCGCCAAACCAGTCGTCAGCGTCACTCAGGTGGCTCAACAAGTCGCCGCCGAGTCGAATTTTGATTTGCGAGCCCCCGTCAGCGGACAAGACGAAATAAGCTCATTAGCTGTATCTCTCAATCACCTGATCGAGCGAGTTTCGGAACATACAAAAGAATTGGCACAAGCTAAGGAAGATGCTTTAGTGGCTAGCACAGCTAAAAGCCACTTTTTAGCCAATATGAGCCACGAGTTGCGGACGCCTTTAAACGCAATTATCGGCTACAGTGAACTACTTTTAGAAGATGCCAGAGATTCCGGGTACAAAGATTTTGTTACCGACTTAGACAAGATTCAGAATGCAGGCACGCACCTGCTATCTTTGGTTAACGACATCCTCGATTTGTCAAAAATTCAAGCGGGGGGAATGAACCTCGACATCGAAGAGTTTGACATCGAATCCCTGCTCGATCACCTGTCAATTGAGGTAAAATTGTCGGTACAACAGAATGGCAATGTTTTAGAAATAGAGTGCGACAGTCAAGCTGTCGGCACCATGCACGCAGATTTAGCGAAAGTCCGGAAAGTGCTGCTGAACCTGCTGAACAATGCTGCTAAATTCACCAAAAATGGGATAGTAAAAGTCAGCGTCAGCCGTGTTGAGGGAACCGGAGAATCTAATGCAGCGCACCTGTCGGGTGTGGAAAACTTAATGGTTGTGGGGGAGGGGAAATCGAGTTTGATTGCTTCTCCAGTTGCTAATGTTGCAGCATCGGATTGGATTTGCTTATCTGTTAAAGATACCGGCATTGGAATGTCTGCCCAACAACAGCAAAAATTGTTTGAAGCCTTCGCGCAAGCTGATTCTTCGGCGGCGCGCCAGTATGGCGGCACTGGATTGGGGCTGACAATTAGCCGCCACTACTGTCACATGATGGGCGGCGAAATTTTGGTGGAAAGCGAGGAGGGCAAAGGGTCTATTTTCACTGTACGCATACCAGCAGGAAATAGTTAGTTAACACAGGGGTAGGGTGCGAAGCGAAAAACAGGAAAAAATCAAGCTCTTGGGCACTCTACCAGTTGAATTGACTGGTGTATTGAATGTAGCTTTTCTCAGCGTGGTGAGGTATGGCTGCCATCGAGTTTCGTGAGTTTCTCGCCAGTTGTCTTACCTTTTTGTCAATTGCCAATCTGTACCTGACTCACTTGAGAATTGCTATAAAAATTCTGAAAACTCGATCACAGGTCAAATATTGAAGTGAGTTTTGTGTCAACAAATTTCATGTCACCAGTAGTGCCTCCAGCAAAATGCAGAAAATAGTTGTTGAAAAATGCTGTTGTTACACATTTAGAAATTAGTGAAGCCTTAGGATTTAAACCAATTTTTTGTAATCCCTTTTGTACGATGTTATCTCTCGAACTTAGAAACGGGTACAGAAATTGCTGGATTAACGGCCAAGGCATATTGAACTTTGGAGAAATCCAGCACTCAATATGCTTCATCAATATCTCATAGCTCAAGGGGCGCATTTCATAGTTCCATTCTCCTGAACCTTTGTCTTCATAGGAGTGATAAACATACTCCAGCAATTCTCGATGATAACGAGGAGAAAGCACCATAACTCCGGCTTGTACAACGGATTCAAATTCTGCATCTATCCCAAAACTTTTGTAAAAAGCTGTAGGAGAAAGGTTGTCTATGTATTCGATACCATTCTTAGACCAAAAATCATAAATTCTTTTCAGGCAAATCTCGTGATCTGCTCTACTAGGAGTTGCATAATCATCTACTGCCCCAATCTTCTCCAGTGGAACTCCTTCGGTAATATCGGGACTATTTGGGTTAATCAATACATCAGCATCGACCCAAACAACTCGATCGTATTTTTGAAGACTGGGTTGTGACAAAATTAGGCACTTTTGCCATGATGGATTTCTGGACTGAGCCTTGGATGAATTATCTAACGGTTGTGTAAAAACAACCAATTCAAATTGATACTTTTCAGCATAGTGCAGCCAGAGAGACCTACAATATTTATCGAACATGAGTTCATAGTTCTTGCCTATCGCTAGCGTAACAAGTGCCTTTGCCACTCTATACTCTCCTTAGTTTATTCATTGAAGATTTACCTCTAAAGCCTTAACGCGGAAATCTCCCACAAACACCTGATTCAACCCCAAAATGCCGCATATGGTTTGTCCTGTCAAGTTATACTATAAAAAATTATAGAAATTTTTCAGTATCGGGGATTAGTAGTGTATAATCCAATACGCTTATGTTGGGGGTTGTCCGAAGAGAAAAACGCTATACACAAACGGGATACGTTCGCCTTTATGCGTTCGGTAAAGGGTAGGAAAGCGATCGAGCGTGTCTATTTTTTACCATAAAGAATTGGTTGAAAGCCCCAGCCCCGATCGCCCTTGAGAAATTAAAAGAAGACTATTGATTAGTCCAATCCTCGGACTTCCAGGTAGAGGTCGCTATCACAGGTCAACCCTTCTCGCTGGCGAGCGGGCAAGCTGTCAACTGTCAACTGTCAACTGTTTGCTGTCAACTGAAAAGGTGATATTTAACACCAGTGCAGTAGATTCTCAATTCCCCACCGATCGCGAATGGTGCGATCGATAGCTACTACATCACAAGGCAGCCAACACTGACTGAGAGATTGCTAGGGAGCATCTCAGTTTGGCAATAACCATTTTTTAAAGAGCGGACTCTACTGACGTACTACGAACCTTTTTTGAGATCCCGACAGCACTGTAAATGCAAAACTGAGATGCTCCCGATTGCTACCCGCTGAGGTGGTTGCGAGCTTTGGGTTTACAAGTCGAAATTCTGGTACCTTGGGACTTGGGAGATAAAATGGCTGTAGAAATCCAAAATACTGGGAACTTATACCGATAGTCTTTTGCCCGATAATTATTAAAGCTATTGTGGAAAACTTGCCTATTTCTGTGGAAAACCCCCTTTTTCCTGTGGAAAACTACAACTAAACGAAGTGCGATTGCTCTCACCAGATTGATAGCATTTAAAAAATTGGAGGAATTGCGATCGCCTTTGATCGCCTTCCTGCTTCATCCCTCAACCTGCTTTTTGCTGGAAATACAGCCTAAATTTTTCTTGCTTCATCCTTCCCTCTTCATTCTTCCTTCTTCCCTCTCTTGCGCCTCGTAGCTAATTTGGTCGGAATGGTAAGCCGGCGGTTCAACGTGAATTAAGATGCGTACAGGGCTGAAACGTTCTTCCAAACGGGCTTCAACTTCTTCTGTAATCCGGTGAGCAGTTTCTACATCGACAGCATCGACAATCATGTGCATATCAATAAACACTTGACGCCCGATCAGCCCGCGAGAGGCGATCGAGTGACAATTAACAACTCCGGGCACATCCATGGCAATTGCTTGGATGACTTCCGGCGCGATCGCCATTTCATCCACCAACCAAGGCAAATTTTCCTTTAAAACTTTCCAACCGCTGCGAAATACCAAAAGAGCGACAGGAAAAGACAAAAACACGTCCACCGATTGCAGTTGAGGTATGTTTAAAACCTGGCCTTGCCAAACACCGATCAACCCGCCAATGACCATAATTGTCACCCAAACATCGCTCATCGTGTGCTGGGCGTCAGCCACCAAAATCGCGCTACCGAGACGTTTGCCAACTCTGCGCTCGTAAAAAGTGACAAAAATATTAATCCCCAGTACCAGCAGCAAAATCCACAATTCATTTGGGGATATTTTGACAGCTTTACCGCCGTGTAGCAGCCTTTCGACAGCACCGCTGAGAATTTCAAAACAGGCAATTCCCAGAAAAACAGCAATTCCCAGAGCTCCGAGAGCGTCAAATTTCTGGTGTCCGTAGGGATGATCGCGATCGGGCTGCGGATTGGCATAATGATTAGTTACCAATCCTAAAATATTATTAGCACTGTCCGTGACGCTGTGCAAGGCATCTGCGAGCAAACTCAGGGAACCAGTCAGCCATCCCACGGCTGCTTTAATTGCCATCACTAACAAGTTTAGCAATAAGGTAATGATTAAAACGTTGCGGACTTCGGAACGGTTATCGGCAACCATAGAATCTCCTCTATCAGCCATCAAGTTTTCTGGCTTCTAGTTTAAAGCGTATCAAGTCACCAAAGGTTCAAAGTATTGCAGAATCTAGCTTGCAACTAGATTTATATTCATTAATTTAGCCGAGCTTCTTGAGAGAAGTTTCAATTAATAGCATTCTCGCAGTCCAATTGAGCTGGAATGTACTTCTTTTGGGTTACTATATTTTTTAGCATTAACGATTGTATATTAAATTTCATTGCTTATGTCTCTTTCTCCGCTGACACTGAATTTAGTTGAAGGTTCTGTCTCGTTTAGCTTTTCCCCGGAAGCCGCGCGGGATTTGCAAAGTGCGATCGCCACTTTGATGGACAGCTTGAAAGCCGTAGCAGCCAAAACCGCTGGCGGTAAAGCTTCTCCTCAAAAGCCGATGGAATATCGGTATGCAGGGGACGTATTTTTGGAGGTTTTCTGCAACCCCAATATTTGGGCGACGCCTTTTGCTGCGAAAGTGCTGATTACGGTTAGGGACGATCGCCTGCGCGTCACCACCGAAGCCGAACTGAGCCGCCTGCGCGACGATCTCGCTCAGTATATCGAACAAGTCGGTTGAGATGCTCAACCTGAAACCCGTCGGTTGATTGAGGTTGAATTGTTAATGAATTAGCGAGTTTTGTCACAGCTTAGTAGGGTGCGTTAGTTATACGCACATTACTACTAAAAAAATACAGTAAATTTGGTTCGTAGTAAGGACTTTAGTCCTCTGATTTTAATGCGGACTGAAGTCCTCACTACGAACCTATTTTGATGGCTGATACTTAACTTAAAATTCTATAAATATCAAATCTACTGACGTACCCTACGACTTTTTTCCAACGGATAGCTATCAGCAGGCGAAGCCGACCATTCCCACATTGAACCTGCATAATTTTTAGCATCAAATCCTAAACTTGTCAAGACAGAAGTCAACCACGCAGACCTAATTCCGCCACTACAATAAGTTACAATTTGAGCAGACAGCGAAACACCTTTCTGCTGCAAAAATTCGACAATTTCCTCGCGAGCCAGCAGTTGTCCTTGCTTGTCCATTAACTGTTTGTAGTAAAGGTGAATCGCACCGGGAATGTGGCCGCCCCGCTTTTCTCCGTAAGGCGTTTTACCTGCATATTCTCGGGATTCTCTGGCGTCAATTATTGCTAAATTAGGATTACCTAAAATAGCTTTTAAATCATCCTGCTGAATTTCCCAAGTCGAGCGGCTAGATACTACAAAATCTCCCGGTGGCGGTGGATGATTTGCACATTTTACTTGAGAAATTCCCGCTTTGACTAAAGCTCGATATCCTCCATCTACAAAAACAGCTTTTTCGTGTCCCAAAGTCCGCAGCATCCAAACAATTCGCCCGTCTTCGCCCCATCCTTTCACGGAATCGGCAATGACGATTACAGGTTGGTCTTGACAAATTCCCAGTGCTTGCAGCTTTTCTGTTAAGATTGTATCATCTTCGATAATTTGGCCTTTGTGCGGAAAGTGCGATCGTGAAAATTGCTGCCAAGTTACGGGAATAGCTGGCGGGAGACGGCAAAACCATTTTAAAATCGGTGCCCGAGCATCAAGCAAGGTAGCTCCTCCTGAGAGCAATTCCTTCGCTAAATCTGCACTTACTATCCAATTGTCTGCTAAATTACACAGTAAATTAGACATAATTTATTGAGCAACTTTTGCTGTATTAGCACCGCAAGATATAACCCCTTTAGTATCCATTGTTGGCTTAGCTGGTTTAATCTTGCCAGAAGCAACATTTAGACACAAGATTGTTTGGGTCTTATTTCCTATCAAAAAGACTCCACCCACAAAACTTTTGAGATTAGCTTGATTCGACACTGCATAATTAAATACAGCTTTGTTTGCTGTATCAATTGAATATTTGTAATTAGCTGCGTCAGATTTAATGCCTAGAGCTAGATTAGAAACAGAACTTGTAAAACCCGTATTGTTGCGATAGTAGTCTTGCTGAGCTTTATTCATTTCTACCACATATTGTTTAGCTGCTGATTCCTGAGTTTTAAGGGTTGGCGACAACTGAGGATGAGCCGCTGTAGGAAACAAAACTGGTAGAATTAGAGTTGCGAGCGCAAATTTTATCTGCTGGTTGCGAGAGCTATAAGTCATGTTTTTACCAGTGCTTAAAACTTGAATAGCGGTAGGACACCGCACAGCCTTGTTCTTACAGGCGTGCGGTTTTACCTACATATTTCACGTGAAATTCATCGCTCGACCTACTTAGCCAGAGCGGTATTCTTCGCAGAAATGACTGATGAAATAAGCGGTGGAGTAACATACAATTAAACTAATTGTTTTGCTTGAAACTGTTTCAACTCTCCCGGAGCAACCGTGCCGTATTCTGTGATGATTCCCGAGATTAAAGCCGCCGGAGTTACGTCAAAAGCTGGATTGTAAAATTCTACTCCTTCAGGACAAATTCGGGTAGTTCCAACTTGATACATTTCAACTGAATCGCGTTCTTCTATGGGGATTTGGCTGCCGTCGGAAAGTTCAAAATCAATTGTTGACAGAGGGGCGGCAACAAAGAAGGGAACGTTGTGAGCTTTGGCAACAATTGCTAAACTGTAAGTGCCAATTTTATTGGCGGCATCGCCGTTAGCAGCGATTCTGTCTGCACCGACAACTACTGCGTGAATCATGCCGAGTTTCATGCAGTGGGCGGCCATATTGTCGGCGATTAATGTGACGGGAATTCCTTCTTGCACGCATTCCCAAGTGGTGAGTTTTGCACCTTGGAGGCGGGGCCGAGTTTCGTCTGCAAAAACTCTGCCGAGTCGGCCTTCTCGCCAAGCAGAACGAAATACGCCTAATGCCGTACCGTAGCCTGCTGTTGCTAAGGCGCCGGCATTGCAGTGAGTTAGTAAGTTCAATTTTTCGGGTGTTGCGGGCAGAACTTCTAAACCTTTGTCGCCGATATCTTTACAAGTTTGTACGTCTTCTGCTTGAATGGTTTTAGCCATTTCTAACAAGGTTTTTTGGACTTGTTCGACGGAACCGCTAGTTTGATTTGCTGTTTTGAGCATTCGGGATATTGCCCAAAATAAATTAACGGCTGTGGGACGAGTCGATCGCAATAATTCACCAACTTGTTCTAGTTTAGCCAAAAATTCGGTGCGATCGCCCGTTTCGATTTCTCGCGCCCCCAAATACATCCCGTAAGCTGCTGCTACCCCAATTGCCGGAGCACCTCGGACGATCATAGTTTTAATCGCCTCAGCCATATCTTGAGAGCTGGTAATTTCGACTGTAGCGTATTCTTTCGGCAGTCGGTTTTGCTCAATTAGCAGCACTCGGTCTTCGAGCCAGGTGACGGGGGAAACTGGGGAGTTTTGAGCAGTCATCGATTTCAATGATGTGAGGGACAAGTTTCTATGATGCCATGAAGGCGGATATTTC
Source organism: Microcoleus sp. PH2017_12_PCY_D_A (assembly GCF_020738565.1). Lineage (NCBI taxonomy): Bacteria > Bacillati > Cyanobacteriota > Cyanophyceae > Oscillatoriales > Microcoleaceae > Microcoleus > Microcoleus sp. PH2017_12_PCY_D_A. The sequence goes on from NZ_JAEQCI010000053.1 coordinate 44,708, forward strand.
TCTATTTTATTAGACACGCACTGGATTTGCCAAAATCCCTGTCCTGCCATTCGAGATTCGAGCATTGTTGGATACTGACTACTTTATTGGTTTAGAGTTTGCGTAGAGTTGCATTCTTTTTCACAAAATTGTACTTAGTCATAAATAAAACATTAAGTTATGTAAAGGATATTTGCGTTTTTTAAATTTTTCCGGAATCGGGAACAAGCTAGCTGTGCGTGCGGTCAGTCTTTGTTAAGTTGAGAATGAGAAAGTGCGATCGACAAACTTTCCCTCTCCAACAAATTTACAAGAATCACAGAAATAGATAATTGTAAGGCTTTAGTCTGTGCAACTTTTACTGAGTTGAAGGCTGATTTTGTGCTAGCCATATTTGTGGCTGGAAGTTTGTCGATCGCACTTCAAACAACATATTAAGAACCTAATTATGTGCATGGGGGAACAGTCATCATGAAAAACCAACAAATAGTCTTCGTAGATTCAGCAGTTGAAGATTGGCAGAGTCTGGCTGGAGGTGTGAAAGCCGGGATAGAGGTGATTTTAGTCGATCGCGCGCGGGACGGTATCGAACAAATTGCCGCAGCATTGGAAAGGCGGAAAGATATAGAAATCGTTCACATTATTTCTCACGGGGAATCGGGAAGTTTGCAGCTAGGGCAAACTAGCCTGAATTCCGACAATTTAGAAACCTATCGCGATTGTTTGAGGCGGTGGTTTTCGTCATCTGTTAGCTCAATTCAAAATAAATTTGAAATTCTGCTCTACGGATGTAACGTAGCTGCGGGTGAAAAAGGAGCAGCTTTTGTACAAAAGCTGAGCCAGTTAACAAAAGCGTCGGTTGCTGCTTCTGCTGATATTACTGGGAGTGCCGAAAAAGGCGGCAACTGGTTGCTTGAATATGCAACAGGAGTGATTGAGACGGGATTGGCGATCGAGCCGGAGGCGATGGCAAATTACGCGCACGCCTTGGCTACGTTTGTGGTTACTAATACCAACGATGCTGGGCCGGGTTCGCTGCGAGATGCGATTACTCAAGCTAATGCCACTGCTGCACCACCGCACAATATTAACTTCAACATTCCCGGTGCAGGCGTGCAGACGATCGCGCCGCTGAGTTCCTTGCCAATAATTACCGTTCCCACAGTCATCAACGGCACTACCCAAGCGGGGTTCGCCGGTACGCCACTGATCCAACTGGATGGAACCAATGCCGGCGCTACAACCAACGGCATACTCATCACCGGCAGTGGCAGCACCATTCGGGGACTAGCCATCAATCGCTTTCGGGGTTCTGGAATCTTCATTGTAGGTAACGCTGCCACAGGCAACTTTGTACTCGGCAACTCGATCGGCACCGATCCCAATGGTACAGCCGACTTGGGCAACGCTGCCAGTGGCGTAGTAGTTGACAATGCACCGGGCAACACGATCGGCGGGACTGCTGCGGCCGATCGCAATATCATTTCCGGCAACGATGCTTTCGGGGTGTTAATCAATGCCGCAGGTGCCACAGGCAACCGAGTGCTGGGTAACATCATCGGTACCAACGCTGCTGGTACTGCTGCGTTGCCCAATACCTTGACAGGCGTGCAAATATCCGGTGGCTCTAACAATATCGTTGGCGGAATTACTGCTGGCGATCGCAACTTGATTTCTGGCAATGGCAGCGCTGGCGTGTTTATCGATGGTGCCACAGCCACAGGCAACACTGTACTCGGCAACTTCATTGGCACCGACATCAACGGCACAGCCAAGGTGAGCAACGTCGGTTTTGGCGTGGCGATTCAGAATGCTCCCAACAACACGATTGGTGGCAATACCGCAGGTGCGCGCAACATCATTTCCGGCAATAATGCTTTCGGTGTAGTCATTCTAAACACCCCTGCTACCAGCAACGCCGCTACAGGCAATCGAGTCTTAGGCAACTTCATCGGCACCGATGTCAGCGGCACAGCCAAGTTGAGCAACACCTTGACTGGTGTCCTCATACAGGATGCTGCCAGTAACACGATCGGCGGAACTACTGCGGGCGATCGCAACATCATTTCCGGCAATGACGGTTTCGGCGTGCAAATTCTCAACGGCAATGCAACTCTCAACTCTGTACTCGGCAACTACATCGGCACCAACTCCGCAGGCACCGCTGCATTGCCAAACATTATTGGCGTGGTTGTAGACAATGCACCCAACAACACGATTGGTGGTAGTGTGGCAGGCGCTGGCAATATCATTTCCGGCAACAGCAGTCCCAGTGCCGGTTTAGGCGTCCAGATTACAGGCGCTTCTGCAACAGGCAACACTTTGCGCGGCAATTCGATCGGCGTTGCAGCCAACGGTACTAGCCCCTTAGGCAATAGCTCGCTAGGAGTACAGATTACTGCTGCTGCAAGTAATAATGCGATCGGCGGCACAGCAGGTGAAGGAAATATCATCGCCAATAATGGCAATATCGGCGTAGGTGTTAATTCCGGCACTGGCAACCGCATCCAAAACAACTCGATCTTCGGCAACGCCGGCATAGGCATCGACCTCGGCAACAACAGCATCACCGCCAACGATCCGGGCGATCCAGACACAGGCGCGAACAACCTCCAAAACTTCCCCGTACTCACCACCGCCAACGTCAGCGGTGGCAACGTCACCGTCGCCGGAACCTTCAACAGCATTCCTAGCGCCAATTTCACCCTCCAATTTTTCGCCAACACTCCCCCCGGCACCCAAGGTCAAACCTTAATCGGTTCTGCCACAGTAACAACTGATGCTGCTGGTAACGCCACCTTCAATCAAGTTTTCCCTGTAGCAGTTGCTCCCGGTCAATTAATCACCGCCACAGCAATTGATGCTGCTGGCAACACCTCCGAATTTTCAGCACAGCCGATACCTGTTGTCGCGCCGCTGGGCAGCATTACTGGTATCAAATTTAACGACGTTGACGGCAACGGCACTCAAACAGCGGGAGAACTTGGCGTCGCCGGAGTGACGGTTTTCCTCGACACTAACAATGACGGCATTCTCGGCGCGGGTGAAACTTCGGTAACTACGGGTGCTAACGGCAGCTTTAATTTCCCCAACTTGCCCGCAGCTACTTACAACGTTCGGGAAATTGTGCCTCCTGGAAACCGACCAACTACTCCGAATCCAGTTTCGGTAGCGCTGGCTGCTGGGCAAACAACTACGGTGAATTTCGGCAATCAAGCGATACCCCCTGTACTCGGCAGCATTACAGGTATCAAATTTAATGATGCCGATGGCAACGGTACTCAAACAGCCGGAGAGCTCGGTGTCGCCGGAGTGACGGTTTTCCTCGACACTAACAATGACGGCATTCTCGGCGCTGGAGAAACTTCGGTAACTACGGGTGCTAACGGCAGCTTTAATTTCCCCAACTTGCCCGCAGCTACTTACAACGTCCGGGAAATTGTGCCAGCCGGAAGTCAACCTACAACTCCCAACCCGGTTTCGGTGACGCTGGCTGCTGGGCAAACGACTCCCGCTACTGTTAATTTCGGGAATCGATCGACTCCGACACCTGCGGTACTCGGCAGCATTACTGGTATCAAATTTAACGACGTTGACGGCAACGGCACTCAAACAGCCGGAGAACTTGGTGTCGCCGGAGTGACGGTTTTCCTCGATACTAACAATGACGGCATTCTCGGCGCGGGTGAAACTTCGGCAACAACTACCAGTCCTCTGGGCAGCTTTAATTTCCCCAACTTGCCTGCTGGTACTTACAATGTTCGGGAAATTGTGCCAGCCGGAAGTCAACCTACGACTGCAAATCCGGTTTCGGTGCGATACCCCCCGTACTGGGCAGCATTACTGGTATCAAATTTAACGATGTAGACGGTAACGGAACTCAAACAGCGGGAGAACTTGGCGTCGCCGGAGTGACGGTTTTCCTCGACAGTAACAATGACGGTATTCTCGGCGCGGGTGAAACTTCGGCAACAACTACCAGTCCTCTTGGCAGCTTTAATTTCCCCAACTTGCCTGCTGGTACTTACAATGTTCGGGAAATTGTGCCAGCCGGAAGTCAACCTACGACTGCAAATCCGGTTTCGGTGCTCCTGCTACGGTAAATTTCGGGAATAGCCCATTGACGGTTCCGACTCCGACTCCAGCTCCAACTCCAACTCCAACTCCGCCTCCGACTCCGATTTCGACTCCGACTCCAGTGCAGCAAGGCAGCATCAGCGGTATTAAATTTAACGATGCCAACGGCAACGGTACTCAGGATGCGGGGGAAACTGGTATTTCGGGATGGCAAATTTTCCTGGATGCTAACGGGAACAACTCTTTAGATTCGGGCGAAACTTCTGTTACCACTGGCTCGAATGGCAATTACGGCTTCACCAACCTCAACTCCAGCACTACTTACAACGTGCGGGAGGTGCAGCGGACTGGTTGGACGCAAACGACTGCTAATCCGGGGGCGATTAATCTGGGTAATGGCGAAAGTCGATCGAACGTTAACTTCGGCAATTTCCAAAATATTAGCATCTCCGGCAGCAAGTTTAATGACCTCAACAACAACGGGGTTTTGGATGCTCAAGAACCGCTATTGCCCAACTGGCAAATATTCCTTGATGCTAACGGGAACGATTCTTTAGATGGTGGAGAAGTTAACACTGCAACTGATAGTTTGGGCGGCTACAGTTTTACTAACTTAGGCCCGGGAACTTATCGAGTCCGGGAAGTAAATCAACTGGGTTGGACGCGAACTACTGCGAATCCTGCTAATATCATTGCCGTCAGCGGCACGAATGTTGGCAGTATTAATTTTGGGAATTCCTTCGCCCAACCACCAACACCAACACCGCAAACAGTAGAAGATGCTGACTGCATTTGTTCGCAAATTGTTTTACCCAGCCTTAGCAGTATTCGCGGCCCGAGTTCTGTCACTAATACCCGCAACGGTACTAACGGCAACGACACCATTCTCGGCACTAATAATGGTGACGAAATCAACGGTTTTGACGGCAATGATTTGTTGGCAGGATTGCGGGGCAATGATGATATTTACGGAGGACTTAACAGCAATTTCCCGGTTGGCCCAAATATAGACAGCGACTTGCTGTTTGGCAATGAGGGTAATGATTACCTCAACGGGGTTGCTGGGGAGGATTTAATCTTTGCGGGCAAGAACAACGATGTTGTTTACGGCGGCAAAGATGACGATATTATTTTTGGCGACCAAGAGAGTGATACTTTAATTGGAGACCAAGGTAACGATACTATTTACGGGGGAACTCTTAACCCGTTCGACCCGGATTTGACTGGCAGCGATTTGGTGTTCGGTTTGGAGGGCGATGACTTCCTCAGCGGGGAGAAAAATCAAGATACGATCGCAGGTGGTGACGGCAATGATACAGTACGTGCCGGCAAGGGCAACGACGTAATTGTTGGCGAGTTGGGGAACGACTTGCTGTTTGGCGATGAGGGCAACGATACTATCTGCGGAGGCGAGGGGGAAGATACTGTTTACGGGGATATTGGCAGCCCTCTCCCCATCGGTTCTGCTGGCGGACAAGACCAAATCTGTGGCGGTTCTGGCAACAATTTGCTGTTTGGCAATGAAGGTCAGGATACTGTTAACGGCGATGCTGGAAATGATACTATTTACGGCGGTAAGGATGAGGATAGTTTGCTCGGCGGTGCTGGGGATGATTTCTTGTTTGGAGATGAGGGGAATGATGCTCTGATTGGAGGTACTGGGAACGATCGATTTATCTTAGGCCTTGACCTCGGTAGCGAGACTATTTTAGACTTTCAAGATGGTCTAGATGCGATCGGCTTAATCGGCGGTCTAAATTTCTCGCAACTGAGCATTGTGGCGGAGAATAGTTCTACTCTGATCCGAGTGATCGGTTCGGGTCAACTTTTGGCAACTCTCAGCAATGTGCCGTCGAGCTTGATTACTGCTACGGATTTTGCGCTCCTGTAGTGCGATCGAACTAATCAACTAGCATAAAATGTTCAGTAGTAAGGTGCGCGCTGCGTACCATACTACTGACAAATCCTATCCCCCAAAAGCATTGTTCTGGCAGAAAATGAGTATTTCAAAGTTTATTCCTTCTTCCTTCTTCTACTTCCCTATATTGCGCTTCATGCGATCGAGTTCTTCCTCAGCTTCCCAGTTTTGAAACTTTTGTTCGAGAGGGTCTGCCGCCTTAAAACTGTTATAATTAGAACTCTGATTCCAACCCTTTGTATCCCAACTCTGCTCTGTTTTATCTGCTTTAGCCGTAGTTTTCGTTTGCACTTCGGCTGCTTTGGCGCGGACTTCTTTGCGGCGCAATTGAATTTGGCGGTACAATTCTTTGGCTTTTTCAATCCGTTCTTTGCAGCCTTGCATTTGTCCCCAGCGCTGATTTCCCTGACGCAGCAAAGCTGCTTGTCGCTCTTGGGCTGCTTGAGCTAAATCGAGCCGATTCGCGGCTTTGGCTTTGTTTGCTCGATCGTTCCAGCGCTGAATTTCTTGGGCTGCGGAGAGAATTTCTGCTTGCAGTGTTTTCTCTTGTTTCTGAATCTCCAAAATCAGTCGCAGGGTGTCTTCTTCTTGTTCCTTGAGTTGTTCTTCTATTGCTTGCAATTCCAGGTGGGGGTTGCTCCGCAAAAATTCTTCTAATCTGGTTTCTAGAAAGCGGCTGACATCATCAAATATGCTCATTTTTTATAAGTCATTGGGCAAACAGGGCATTGGCCAAACAGGGCATTGGCCAAACAGGGCATTGGGCATTGGTCATGAGTTCTTCTTGAATGGCGATCGATTATCGGTCATTAGTTGTTAGTTATAGCAGAAGAAAGTTCGGCTTCGGTCGCAGCGTATTGGATTTAACCGATAGAAGGAAGAAGCAATAATAGCAATGGTTTCAGCAATATTATAACTGTTGTCACCGCTCGTGAGATACAGCCCGATCGCTGCCAATTACCAATTAAGTAGTTGTGCAAAATTAATTACAGGAGATTTCGACTGAAACCCAAGCCTAGTAAGGAGTCTTTATGTAATTAATTTTGTGTGGCTACTTACCAATTACCAACTCCCAATTACCGATTACCCATTACCAAAATCTTAACAAATGACTAATGACTGATGACTAATGACTGATGACTGATTAGAACTTTTGTCCGACAAAAACCGATCGCACGTCTCCACCCTTGCGGATAACTGCTTCTTGATTTTTGATTTCTGCCAGAGTCCAACCGCTAGCGCCGATGCTTTCGCCGACATAAATTCTGCGGGCTACACCGTCTACTTCAAACAAAGCAGCCGATCGATCGCCCAATTCCAAAATCCCCACTAGCGTCTGGGCGGAAGTCGGCGCGCTGCTAGCAGCCGCTACCGGTTGCTGGGGCGCTGGCGCCGATTGCGCTGCTGCAGGTGCTGGTGCTGATTCTGTTTCGCGAGCCAAAATCTTCGGCTCCACAGCAGCCGAGGGGGAAGGGGAAGCCGCCTGGGGAGTGCGATTGCCAGCCGCGGCGATCGCGCGACCGGAAGCTTGGGCCCCTGCTGAAGGCGAAGCTGCTGCGGTTTGAGAAGCGGCCGGAACCGCCACAGTCACCTGAGTCGGAGCCGCCGGAGCCACAGTCACCTGAGCGGGGGGAGGGATGACTACGACTTGGGGTGCAGGTGCTCCCGGCGCGGCGGCGGCTTGTTCTAGGGCATTCGCGATGCGGTTGACTGCACTCGAAAGACCTGCGGTTGCCGGTGGCGCGCCGGAAATTGAAATGCTCGGCAGCGTCCCTGGGGTTGCTGCTCCCGGAACAGGGGCAAGTTGCGAGTTAGCCTGAGGAGCTTTTTTTTGTTCGATCGCCGCTAGCGAGCGCTGCACGTATTCGACAAACTGGGTGTCTGGTGCGATTTTGCCGCTTGCTGCAGGCGTCTGCGGGGCTGGCGCTGCGGGCAGGCGCACCAGTCCCGATCGACTTGCCAGCCACAATCCCATGACTAGGAGCAGCGACCCACAGGCTGCTCCTAGCAAGATTCGGTCAAATGATTGTTTGGACTGCTGTTTTTTGGTTGTTTCTAGGGCGACTTGGCGGGCGAGCGCTGCTACCTCTTGTTCCTGGCCTCGCGGAGGTTCTGGCGCCAACTGCGACAAAACTATTTGAGGTACCGAGATGGATTTGAGCGCCACGAATTCTGCTGGCGGCACCTGCTCGGCTGGCAGTCCTTCACTGCCGTCGAATGCTCGATCGACTCCTTCAAACAGTTCGTCCATCAACCGATCGGCGTAGGACTCTACTGCCACTGTTTCGGCTGGCACTGTTTCGACTCTCGCCACTACGGCGATCGGATCGGACGCTGATTCCAAGGACATCTGTTTGGCGATTACTTTTTGAGGCATAGTTTTATGTTACTCCCGCTCCCCGACCACCCTGAGGTTCTCCACTTCAGACTTTACAGGATACTTCTAATATTTACCAATTCTTTGCTCAGAACAGGTCAATTGTATCTCACCCACCACCATATTTTTAGTCCGGGGCGAACTTGTACCATTTTCGCTGCGACTTTTGAGATTTGAGTTTGGGAAATGACTTACTGCATAAGGGTTTGAAGCGCCAGCTTGCAGTTGCTTTTTTTTCTCTGGGGTTGAAGCGCCCGATCGACTTTTGTTTCATTTGTTTTTGCACCTTTTGACCCGCAATCAACCTATACCGTGCCCCGACACTCATGAGAGTCGGTGCTCTGAAAATTTTCGACTCAAGTTCTGCCTCCGGTGATTCACTGCCCTGCAACTCAATCTCAAATCGCAACATGGAAAATCGACTGACTGTTTTTTGGTACTCTTAACTTCCTCTCACTCTCACTAGACTTTTTACTGCTTTTGTCAACCCCACTTAGATGGAAATCGCCGTTTTTGACACAAAATTTTACTTTGTGTAACAATTCAGCAAAAAAACTGAATTTTCTCCGATTTTTTTGCTTGAATCTTAGACTTGACAAAGGTTTCAGATTTTCAGTTTTGTTCAGCTTGTTTGTTTGCAAGCAATAACGTACTGCAGATTCTAGACTTTTGATAGTACCATAATTTGATTAGAATTGCTTATATATTCTCAAAGCTCGCAAAATCCTTGACTAAATAAGAATTATTCCTAATAAAATTTGAAGGTTTAGGACTTAATTATTCGTAATATTATAATAAGTTTATATTTGTTAGACTTATATAACTTCTGTTTATGTATTGGAGTGCGATCGCACTTTCTCAGAAAATAGCAGGAAACTCTAAATTTACCTGATTTACCTTAGCAAAAAAATTGTCATTGCTGTAGCTTGACAGAGGATAAAAACTGAAGGGAATATCCAGCGAAACTTGCGCTGCTGATTAACGGAGATTTCCGGCTGTTTGTGGTTGTTGAGCAAGAAATGAGCTGTGACATTAGCGATAATCGACGCAAAGAAAAACAGGTAACAGATAAATATGTATGTGTCCATCAGAGTCATGTAAGGCACTCTCGGCAAAGAGTTAGCAACCGTGAAGTTAAAAGTAATTGCCGTGAGCGTACAGGGGGCAGCCTACACTCATCTGAGTGGCAAAAACCGCACTCGCATTCATCCAAAAAGTCGTCCAAGAAATTATCGTAATTAGCAGCAGGGGCAGAAACACCTTAAAAATGTAATATTGGTAATTGCGCTGGAGCTAAATTTTAAAAGTGTATCGCGGGTAAGTTTTATCTTCTGTTTCAGCTTTCTTGGCAGTAACTGCGGTGTTGATGCCTAGAATTTTCCATTCGGATAAAGAAACCTAAGGCTCTTTGTTATATCCATTCGCCGTGGAATTTTCTTGCAAAACTATAGCTTGGGCGTCACCAGAGAAAGGTTCCCAGATAATTTCAGGAGTTTCCGATTGACATACTCACCGCCCTTAAAGTGCGGTGATTCTTGACACTTCATCAACTGATGCTACCGCAGTAGTCTTACTCTGTCTCGGTGTCCGGTTAAACTAAGCGAGACCCTCACGAGTCCCGCTCGTCTTCAAAACCGTGCTTGAGACTTTCACCTCACACGACTCCTCAGTAATAAGGCTCTTGTCATGAGTACCTCTGGGCGTTGCTGAATCAAGGTATGGATACCCCAGGAATGGGGATATCATCAAATTTCAAGTAATGTATTAATAACTTAATAGAATGCTTGAGCATTTCCTCACATTTAGAATAACAAAGAATCTTGCGATGTAGTCTTGCCAAATAATGTCTTAGTCTTGTATTTTCCCCTTCTACTCGTGTCAGATAAGTCTTACTAACAATCCGATCTCCATCGGTCATAAACCTGGGATATACAGACCATCCATCAGTTACATAAAAGTAGCATTTCCATTCACTTACTTTGTCCCATAATGGTTCAAATGTCTTAGCACTATGATCCCCTAATGCCCATCCTAAAATTCCCGGCTTAAAGTGGTCAACTGCTGTCCACAGCCAGATCTTGTCTGTTTTTTTTTCACGTAAGTTTGTAATTCGTCGAGTTCACCAACTTCTGGAATGACTTCAGGATCATAAACATCTGGTAACAGTTTGCCGACTTGTTTAATCCAATTCATTACGCTCGGTATGATGAACTCCCTTAACTCGTTCTATCGCCCGTAAACCCATCCCATTGACATACATTTTTAGGCAATCACGTTTGATAGCCTCGCTATAACCTCGTTGAGGCTCATACTCATTGATGAATTGACGACCGCATTGCACACAAATGTGGTTTTGTTTTCCTTTTTTCTTGCCGTTTTTACGGATATGGGTTGATTTACAT